>NZ_NUMC01000128.1:0-3644 GCF_002577655.1 Bacillus sp. AFS040349
AACGAACCAGTTTTTATATTTAACTTTATTAAAAACACTTCTTAAAAAAGGCTAACCCAAAGGTCTAAAATCTAGACTTTTGGGTCAGCCCCTTTTTGCATTATAAAATACATATCCGTGATTAAGATGAATATCTAAATCCTTTTAATAACAATCTCCTATCAGTAAGAATATTATCGCTAAATTTTGGCAACATAAGAAAAAAGTATGTCAATGAAAGCGTGTGGAATGATGAATAAAATGACGTATGAAGGTGGCAGAGAAAAGCTATCATTAGTACAGGTGTTAGCAAGGTTTAGAACTTCTTCTGACTTTATTCAATATGAAGCCGAGACTTCACAGGTTAAGTACTGGGTATCTTACTTTAGGACAATGGTTGATATGCAGACTCTTCAAAAAAGTATTATGCCTTTTTTAAAGAGTGAGAATTGGAAAACATTAGATGATTTGCAAAAGGGAATACCAATCGAAATTATCATTATCACTATTGATACAGATGTGATTAAGGAAAAGTTATTAGACGGCTACATTCTTATTTGCTTAACAGAGTATGGATTGCCTGGCTTATTAATTAAAGCAACAATTAATAAAGCGCGTGATGTTTCTTTACCTGAAGTTGAGTTTAGTGTGGTTGGTCCAAAAGAGGCCTTTGTTGAATCAATTGAATCTAATATTAATTTAATCCGAAAACGAATTCCAGATGAAAAACTACGTATTTTTGAATTGAAAGTCGGTGAGCTTTCAAAAACAAAGGTAGCAATTTTATATATAGAGGGAATTGCGAATGAAGAGAATGTTCACACGGTTAAACAAAGGATTAAAAACATTGAATTTGACCAAATTAGTGACAGCTCCTTTATTACGCAAATGATTTCAGATAATCACAATTCTCCTTTTCCTCAGTTATTGGATACGGAACGCCCTGACAGGGTGTCATCGATTTTAGCTGAAGGAAAGGTTGGTGTTATGGTTGATGGATCTCCACATGTATTAATTGGACCCACAACGTTAGTGGAATTTTTTTCAGCATTTGATGACTACTTTTATAACTGGTTAAATGCATCATTTTTTAGACTGATTCGTTTGTTTGCAGTAGCATTTTCTATTTTAGTTACACCTATTTATGTTGCTACCTTAACTTACCATTACGAATTAATTCCAGGTGATTTATTAAATACTCTCATTTCATCCAGACGAGTAGTACCATTGCCGCCGATACTAGAGGCATTGTTTTTAGAATTAACGATCGAGCTTTTGCGTGAAGCTGGAGCACGCCTTCCTACTAAAGTTGGTCAAACAATTGGTATCGTTGGAGGGATTGTTATTGGAACGGCTTCTGTAGAGGCGGGTCTTACAAGTAATATTTTATTAATTATTGTTGCGCTTTCAGCACTTGCGTCTTTTACAACACCAATTTACGCTATGGGCAACACAATCCGTATGCTTCGCTTTCCATTTTTATTATTGGCAGAATGGTTAGGGTTACTGGGATTAATGCTTTGTTTCTGTTTTCTTATGACCCATTTGTTAAGATTAACCTCTTTAGGGAGACCTTTTTTAGAGCCAATCTATCCACCTAGAACAAAAGATATGAAAGACGCGCTAATTAGACTTCCGTTTTCCTTATTGTCAAAACGACCGTCACAATTGAGAACAAATAATCCGATAAGGTTTCCTTCTAAAAAGGCAAAAATGAATAAAGATATTGATGAATGAATGAGGTGAGTGGACAAAATGAAAATAGCAGAGCGTTTTCAAGTATCACATTTTTTAGTATTCTATTTGATCCACTCACTCCAATTTGGTGTAGGAGTATTAGGATTTCAAAGGATTGTAGCAGAAAAATCAGGAAGAGATGCCTGGATCGCCGTTATTATATCAGGATTATTTGTACATATTTCAGTATGGATGATTTTTCGTATTTTAAAAGATTTTGACGGCAACATTATTGATGTTCATAAAGAACTTTTTGGGAAATGGATCGGTGGTGCTCTTAGTACTCTTTTTGGTCTATATTTCTGTTTACTAGCGATAAATGTTTTAAATACTTATATAGAAATTATTGTAGTTTGGATGTTTCCGGATCTCAATTCTTGGTTGTTTACATCAATCTTTTTGTTATTAGTCTACTATGTGATTAGTGGTGGATTTAGAATCGTAACAGGTATATGCTTTTTTGGAGTTGTTTTACCTAGTTATTTAATATTTACATTTTTCTTTCCAATTGAATTCTCAGATTTATCTAATCTAGCCCCACCGCTTAATCATTCTTTCAAAGATATGGCTTCTTCAACTAAGGATATGTCTTTAACAGTATTAGGGTTTGAGGCTTTGTTAGTTTATTATCCATTTATCAAACGACCGGAAAAGTCAAAAAAATGGGCACATCTCGGGGTTGCCTATAGTACATTATTGTTTACTTTAATCATGATGATCTCACTTGCTTATTTTAGTGAGGAACAATTGCAGAAAAATGTGTGGGCTACATTAACAATTTGGAAGATTGTTGAAATGCCTTTTGTGGAACGTTTTGAATATATAGGAATTGCTAACTGGTGTTTAATCATATTGCCTAACGTTTGTTTAACTTTTTGGTGTGCGAGCAGATGTCTTAAGGATACATTTAAATTTAATCAGAGAATTTTGCTTGCACTTGTTTTGCTTTTGGCATTTTTTATCATTCTATTGATTCAAACAAGAGAGAAAATAAGCTTTTTTAATGACTTAGTTTCACAAATAGGCTTTTATATGATGTTTGGATATATACCGATTCTTTTCTTTCTCACAGTATTGATAAAAAAAATAAAGGGGAGAAAAGCGTGAATTGTAGGTTTGTATTCGTATCTTTGCTAATGATGACATTTCTAACAGGATGTATTGAAAAAGAAATTATAGATGATGTAAACCTTATAACAGCTATGGGCATTGATCTTGTTGAAGGAGAAGATAAGATAAAAGGATCGGCTAATATTGATACATACATTAAAGATCAACCCGTTACAGATCATGTTATTGTGGAGGAATCTGAATTGGCGCGTGATGTTGTTTCAAACATGCAAAAACAATCACCAGATCCACTCGTGTTAGGTAAATTACAGATTGTTTTATTTGGGGAAAGTCTTGCCAAACAAGGACTTACAGAAATGGTTGATACGCTTCAGCGTGATGCTTCAATTGGTGAGCGATTATTGTTTGTTATTACAAGAGGTGAGGCAAATGCGATTTTAGAATCAGACTTTTCGACACTCGGTGCAGCAAAATACTTAACTAACTTGGTCTTACATAACAAACTGAATAGAGACTTGCCACGAACGAATCTACATTTGTTTCTTTATCAACATTATTCAAAGGGGCAGGATCCATTCCTTCCGATTATAAAAAAAAATGAGGGGTCCGGTAGTGTTGAAATTGATGGAATAGCGCTTTTGGATGGCAAAAAAATGGTTGGTGAAATTTCAAATGAGAAGTTGTTATTTTTTAAAGTACTAGCAGATCAGTATACAAAAGGCACTTATACAGTCAAAATGCCTGACACAGGTGAATCAGTTGGCGTTAAAAGCATAGCCTCATCACGTGAGCTAAAGGTAATTTCAACAAATCCAATTAAGGTGGAAATAAAAGTTCATAGGTAGTGTCAAAAGATT
>NZ_NUMC01000129.1:0-28987 GCF_002577655.1 Bacillus sp. AFS040349
TTTGGGTCAGCCCCTTTTTTTTGTAAGAAAAGAATAATATGATGTTGATGTTTTTCATAACCTCCCTAACTTTAAGTTTTAGTCTCCAACGTATAATTCTCCATCACATATGGCGTGAAAATAAGTTTTAGATAAATACTCCTATAAAAATACAGGAAACCGTTCCTATAAAATGAAAGAGTAAAACTTTACAACTATTTTTATGATCCTTTAATAGGTCTCAAATCCTATATAAGTATGTCGACTTTTGTAGAAAAATAGGAACCCACTCCAATACTCATAATCTGAATAATACATCACAATAAAGCTATCAAATAAATAACAAGGAGGCGATCAATTTGGCGGTTGCTTCTGATATAGGCAAAGTTCAATTTGTCGTATTTTCCGTAAATCAACAACTTTATTCATTATCCATAGAAGAAGTGGTTGAAATTCTGCGAGTTCCAACCATTACAAGCATACCTGGAATTAATGAAATGATTGAAGGAGTAATTAACCTACGCGGAAGCATTATTCCAGTTGTTAGTATGCATAAGCGTTTTGAATTACCAATTTCAGAAAGAAACAAAAAAAATCGAATCGTTATTGTCCAAGGCACAAATGAGAACATTGGGTTAATGGTGGATGAAGTAAGAATGGTTACTAAATTTGAAGAGGAAAATGTAGAACCCCCACCTGGTTTGAAAGTAGATGAAGAGATCTTTACTGGCTTTGCAAAGCTCAATGATCAAGTGATTGGGATTCTTCATTTAGAGAAAGTTCTATATGAGCAATTATAGAACGTTATAAGGAGGTCAATATGACTGATTTTGACTTATCTGCCTATCTGGGAGTATTCCTCGATGAGGTGGATGAACAATTACAAATACTAGATTCAGAGATATTGGTGCTAGAACAGCACCCTGAAAAAATTGAAACTATTCAGAATATATTTCGAGCCGCTCATACACTTAAGGGATCATCAGCATCAATGGGCTTTGAGCAAATGAAAGAATTTACTCATTATCTAGAAAATGTTTTTGATCAGGTTCGAAACCAAAAGCTAGCTGTTACACCTAAACTAGTTAATGTTATTTTTGAAAGCATCGATTTTATCAAAATTTTAAAAGATGGGATTTTAAATGGAAATCTCGAGGAAATTAATATTCAACCTTTTGTTGATAAGTTGAATGAATTTCATTCCCATGAAATGAAAGATGAAGAAATACCAAATGCTACACCTACAAAAGATCAAATCACAACTGAGTTAGATGAATACACCAAAAATATAGTGATCAGTGGACTAGCCTTTGGCCATAATGCGCTGGAGGTCTCAATTAAGCTTTCAAATGAAGCGTTGATGAAAAATGTAAGAGCACTTTTAATTCATAATAACTTAAAAGAAGCAGGGGAAATTGTTGGTGCTTTTCCTTCCATTGACGAGATGGAGAAGTCTGAAGGCTTTGAAGGAGAAATGGCTTTCATCCTTCTCACCATGAGAACAAAACAAGAAATTCTTGAAATTATTAATCAAATATCGGATATCAAGTTTGTGAACATCAATCAAATAACAGAAGAGAATATGAATTCACATCAAAAAGAGCTGGCTGTTCCGAGTCCACAAGTCCAATTAGAACAAGTGCAAGATGATAAGCCTGTAGGAAGTCCAAAGGCAAAAATTAATCCAACCGTCCGAGTAGATGTGGATAAACTTGAACACTTAATGAATTTAGTAGGCGAATTAGTGATAGACCAAACAAGATTAGTTGATGTTCGTGGTAGATTGGCAGATCGTGATACGCGTCAAGAAGATGATATGGAAACACTCGACGAGGTAACAAACCATTTAAGTCGTGTAATCACTGAACTTCAAGAAGGCATGATGAAAACAAGAATGCTACCAATTGAACAACTTTTCAATCGGTTCCCTCGTATGGTGAGGGACACAACGCAAAAAGCAAATAAAGAAATTGACTTTGTTATGACCGGAAAAGAAACAGAGCTAGATCGAACATTAATAGAAGAAATTAGTGATCCAATTATTCATTTGCTTCGGAATTCAATTGACCATGGAATTGAACCACCTGACGAACGTGAACGCTTAGGCAAATCAAGAAAAGGTAAAATTGAACTTCGTGCGGCACATGAAGAAAATCATATTGTTATTTCAATACGTGATGATGGAAAAGGGATTGACCCAGAAAAGATCAAACAAACAGCCATTATTAAGGGAACAATTTCTGAAGAAGAGGCAGCTAAATTAGATGATAAAGAGGCAATGTTCCTCATCTTTAAATCAGGTATCTCAACAGCTGAGAAAATCACAGACATATCTGGTCGAGGTGTTGGAATGGATATCGTTCGTGCACATATTGAAAAGCTAAATGGCTTAATCGATATAGATTCAACTATTGGAGTTGGGACCACTTTTACGATTAAGTTGCCACTTACATTGGCTATCATTAGTTCCTTATTAGTCAAGTTTGGACAAAAAACATTTGCGATTCCACTGGTGAATGTTCTTGAAATCATTCGATTAAATAAAGAAGATATTCAAACAATTAAAGAAAAAGAAGTTGGCCTTGTGAGAGGAAGGGTCCTGCCACTTGTGAGAATGAAGGAAAAACTAGGGTTGGATCTATCTGAAGAGGTGGCGGAAGAAAAGAAACGAGAATTTGTCATTGTTGTAGGAATTGCAGACAAACGTATTGGCATTATAGCTGATAAAACAATTGGTAATCAAGAAATTGTCATTAAATCACTAGGCCCTTATATTGGTTCACCACCGTATATAGCTGGTGCAACGATTATGGGGGATGGAAGTGTTGCACTCATTTTAGATGTTTCCTCAGTTGTTCGCGAACAAGGTACACAAGATACGGAAACAGCTACTGATAATAAACGAAAAGAACTGGAAGACGAACGTCAATTTGTCACCTTTAAGCTGGATACAGAGGAATATGGGATTGACATCCAACGTGCGAAAGATATTGTCTCCGTTCCTGCTATAACAAAAGTCGTCAATGCACCTAAGGATCTGTTAGGAATCATTAATTTAAGAGGAAAAATGCTTCCTGTTATTGACTTAAGAAGAAAATTTAATCTACAAGAACAGTTACAAACAAAGAAATCAAGAATCATCGTTGTTGAAAATAACCAGCAGGATGTTGGTTTCCTTGTAGATGAAGTAACACAAGTATTAAAGACTACAAATAGTCTTATTGAACAACCACCGTCAGGTAGTCAATATAATCATTCAAATCTTATTAAAGGGATAAGCAAGCTAGAGGATAGAGTTGTGATTATTCTTGAATTTAATGAGATCTTACAATCAATTAATCTGCAAGATCTTCCAGCAGAGCTAGTATCACAACCATAAATCATCTATTAAACAACTAGGAGGCCTTTGGCTATGAGTTTCTTTAAAAAAACAAAAGTACCTATGGAGCAACTAACGAGAGTATCGTCAAATTTAGAACAAGATATTAATCAACTAAATGATGTGATGACACAAATTTCAACTGGAAATGATCAACAGGCAGCATCTTTAAATCAAACAGGGAACATGATGTCGACGATTTCTAGATCAATTAATGGTGTTGTTCAAAATGCAGAAAACTTAAGAAAGTCTACGGCAAAATCTTTTTCTTCATTAGAAGGTATTCTTAATTCAATTAAAGGTTTGGATTTAAATGTAACAAACAGCTCAAAATCACTAAATGAAATTACCGCTGCAATGGAAGAAATGGCGAGCCAAATTACTGCAGTTGCTCAAAATGCAAATGTACTAACAGGATCTGCAAAAGATGCATCACACTCTATCCAGGAGATTGCTGCATCAGTTGAACAAGTATCAGGAAATTCAGTTGAAACATCAAAATCTATTCAGAATGTTTCAGCATCGATGGAACAAATGAGCAAATCGATTGTCGGAGTTGCAACAAATGCGGAAAGTTTAACAGATTCCGCGAAAAGTACGAGTGAGGCTATTCAAGAATTAGCAGCATCTATTCAACAAGTATCAGGAAACTCTGAGAAAACAGCAGCTTCTGTAGAACAAATTTCTGTTTCAATCGAGCAAATGGGAAAATCAATTAAAGGTGTTGAAGCGAACGCAGAAAGCTTAACATTGTCAGCTACAGATACGACTGCATCAATTCAAGAACTAGCGGCATCTATTCAACAAGTTGCTGGGAATGCAGGCAGTACATCAAACTCTGTTGAAGAAGTATCTGCAGCAATTGAAGAGATGGCTGTTTCAATTGAGCAAGTAGCGAATAATGCTGTTAGTTTAACAGACTCAGCTAAACAAACAAATGATGGAATTCAAGAAATGGCTGCATCCAATTTGCAGATGTCAAAAAACGCAGAAAGTACCTCTGCATCAGTTGAAGAAGTGTCAGCTGCAATTGAAGAAATGGGTAGTCAAATTAAAGGAGTTACTCAAAATGCTGAAGTATTAGCGGCATCAGTTGAATCCACAAGCACATCTATTCAAGAAATGGCTGCATCTGTTCAACAAGTTTCAGGGAATTCACAAAGTGCAGCAAGTTCTGTTGAACAAGTTTCTGTATCGATCGAGCAAATCGGTGATTCGGTCAAAGGTGTGGCAGCAAATGCAGTTAGTTTAACAAATTCAGCAAAAGAAACAAATGATGCAATCCAAGAGATGGCAGCATCCATCGAACAAGTAGCTGGTAATTCAAGAAGTACAGCCATGGCCGTTGAGGAAGTATCTGCAGCTATTGAAGAAATGGGTAGTCAAATACAAGGAGTTTCAGTAAATGCAGAAAGTCTGAATAAATCATCTGAGGAATCAGCAGCTTCTATCCAAGAGCTAGCAGCATCAATACAACAGGTAGCAGGAAATGCACAAAGTACAGCAAGCTCTGTTGAACAAGTATCTGCCTCCATTGAGCAAATGGGTAAATCAATAAAAGGTGTTTCGGTAAATGCAGAAAGTTTAACAAATTCGGCAAAAGAAACAAATCAGTCCATTCAAGAAATGGCTGCATCTATTGAACAAGTGGCTGCTAATGCTGAAAATGTTAATTCATTAACAGGAAACGTAGCTCATGAAGCGCAAAATGGTCGTGAAGCAGTTTTACAATCAGTTGATGGGATGAAAGAAATTGGCATAGTTGTTAAGCAAGCTTCTACGGTTATGCAAAGTCTAGGAAAAAGCTCAGATGAAATTGGTAGTATTATCGAAGTGATTGATGATATTGCAGAGCAAACAAATCTACTTGCATTAAATGCAGCGATTGAAGCAGCCAGAGCTGGAGAGCATGGAAAAGGGTTTAGTGTTGTAGCAGATGAAGTTCGTAAGCTGGCTGAAAGAACAGCATCCGCTACAAAGGAAATTGCTACGTTAATTAAAGGTATTCAAGGTGAAACCTCTGATGCAATTAAGGCTATTGAGATTGGTGAAGAAAAAGTTGAACAAGGCTATAAGCTTTCAGACAGTGCTAGTGATGCAATTATTCGAATTGTAGATGGTGTTGAAAATATTACGACAGAAATTTCGCAAATTACCACAGCTACTACTCAGCAAGCTGTACAAGCCCAGGATATCGTAAAATCTGTTGAAAATGTAACAACACAAGCAGATTTAGTAACAAAAGCAACGGTTGAACAAACTTCTGGAGTGGAAGAAATTATTAAAGGTGTTCTGAATGCAAGAAACCAAGTAAGACAAATTACAGATGCAACATTAGAACAAGCGAAGCAATCTCAACATATTGTCGGCTCAATAGAAAGTATGACAAATCAAGTCGAGCTAGTTACTCAAGCAGTAAAAGAACAAGCAGCAGGAGTAACTGAAATTATTAACAGTGTTGTTAACGCGCGTGAGCAAGTAAAACAAATTACAACAGCAACAGAAGAGCAAGCACAGCAGTCGAAAAACATTGTAGAATCGGTAGCGAATGTAACAAAGCAGGCTGAGCTTGTGACGAATGCAGCGAATGAGCAAGCTATTGCTGTTGATGAAATAATCGAGGGTGTTCGTAACTCAAGAGAGCAAGTGAGACAGATTACAGTATCAACAGAGGAACAAGCAAAACAATCTCAAATGATTATTACTGAAGTTAGTAGTATGGTTGAGCAAACAAGACAAGTAACAGATTCGATGAAAGAACAAGCTGCTGGAGTAGAAGATATTATTAAAAGTGTGATCAATGCTCGTGAACAAGTGAAGCAGATTACTACAGCTACGGTGGAACAAACAAAGCAATCTGAACAGATGGTAAAGGCAATGGAAAACTTTACAAATCAAGCTGAACAAGTTACGACAGCAATGGTGGAGCAAACAGCTGGTGTAACAGAGATCATTAAAGGTGTAACGAATGCACGTGAGCAGGTGAGACAAATCACTACAGCAACTGACGAGCAAGCGAAAAAAGCACAAGAGGTTGTAAATGCAGTTGAATCTATTACGAACCAAGCAAATCAAGTAACAGAATCAGTAAAAGAACAAGTAACAGGTGTAGAAGAAATTATCACAGGTGTTGTTGAAGCTCGTGAACAAGTAAGACAAGTAACAGTTGCAACGGTTGAACAAGCAAAACAAGCGGAAAGTGTTGTGCAATCTGCTCAATCTATGACAAATCAAGCAGAAATGGTCACTAATGCTACGATTGAACAAGCAGGTGGAGCTGAAGAAATTACAAATGATATTCGATCTGCTAAAGAGCAAATGCTCCAAATTACATCAGCACTTGAAGAACAAACAAAACAAACTAGATCAATTGTTTCAATTACAAGTGATGTTACAAATCAAGCTGAACTTGTGACACAATCAACATCAGAGCAAACGGAACTGATTAAAGACATCACGAAGAGCATTGCTAATATTGCTGATCAAATGACGATTGTTACGACAGAAACAAAAGGATTAACCACAGAAAGTGATGATGTTGTAAAACTTATTCAAGCTGTAAAAGATCAATCTGAAGAAATAACTGAAGCAACAAAACTGCAATTAAATGAAATTCTTGAGCTAGAAAAAGTAATGAATGAAACAAGTGCTATGTTTAAGCAAAGTGCGAAAGATATTGATGGAGTAACTAGACTATCATCAACAATCAAGGATACTAACAAAGACATCCAACGTACACTTCAGTCAGTAAACTAATAGTAGGATAAGGGTCAGACCTCACAGTGAATATAATTTATCACACTGTTTAAAAGTGTCTGACCCTTAAGTATATTTATGAATCAATTTATTAGGAAAAAGGAGATACGCAATATGGAAAATTTTGCGCTAAAGCAATTAGCTCAATTAGTTTATGAGTATTGTGGATTAAATTACTTGAATAATATTTCTTCTTTAGAGGCAAAAATTTCAAAACGTCTGGAACAATTAAGTGTAACATTATGGAGTTATATGCGTCTTTTAGAGGAAAACCCTAAAGAGTGGGATATTCTTGTAGAACTTTTAACAATTAATGAAACTTATTTTTATCGTGAAGATAAACAACTTCATGTTTTCCAAAATAAAGTAATACCAATACTGAAAAAAGAAAGAGGACTTGAACAACCAATAAAAATTTGGAGTGCTGCCTGCTCAACAGGGGAAGAACCGTATTCTCTTGTAATGATGTTAAATGATCTTGATGTAACATTAGAGGACAAGGTAACGATCACTGCAACAGATATAAATAAAAAGGTTCTACAAACTGCAATTAACGGAATGTATCATAAAAAATCGCTATCTTTTAGACGTATTCCGCAAAAATGGCTTGACACATATTTTGAAGAAACTGAAAATCATTATAGTGTGAAAAAAGACATAAAAGATATGATCGCTTTTAAATATTTAAATTTACTTGATGAAGAAAATATGAGAAATGAAGGTTTGTATGATGTTATATTTTGCCGGAACGTTTTAATTTATTTTGATGCTGAAACGGTTAAAAAGGTGGCAACCTCATTTTATCACTCACTTAAAAAAGGTGGCTATCTCTTTTTAGGTCATGCAGAAAACATATCTACAATGGGGATAGGTTTTGAGACGATCAGTACAGATGGGACCTTCTACTATCGAAAGGGGTAACAAAATGAATGGCAAATATGGAGTGTTAGTTGTGGATGATTCTGCTTTTATGAGGAAAACTATTTCCACTTTAATAGAGGCAAGCCCTGATTTTTTTGTCATTGGAAAAGCAAGAAACGGGTTGGATGCAATTGAAAAGGTAAAGCAGCTAAAGCCTTCTATTGTAACACTAGATATTGAAATGCCTGAATTAGATGGTCTTCAAACGCTAGGAAGATTAATGAATGAAAATCCAGTACCAGTTGTTATGCTAAGCAATGGGACAGATTCTACACTTGAAGCCTTTGAATTAGGAGCAGTAGATTTTGTTATAAAAGAGGTCCTTGTAAATAATACAGAATTTCTTGACGATTTTTATCAAAGATTACTTGTAGCAGTTTCAGCAAAGTTACCAGTTTTGATACAAAAGGAAGAGGCTGTTCCAGACAATAAAGTCCACACAGAAGAAATGGTCGAAATGAGCAAAGAACTTCTTTTTATCGGTACTTCCACAGGTGGACCGTCAGCATTACAAACGATACTAACGAAATTTCCGTCAGATTTTCACCTTCCTATTGTGGTTGTTCAGCATATGCCACCAGGCTTTACGAAGCCTTTGGCAGATCGTTTTGATTCATTATGTCAACTTAAGGTAAAAGAGGCAGAGCACAATGAAATTCTTAAACCAGGTACAGTATACATCGCTCCTGCAGGGCTACAGACAACAATTGATCAAAATGAAAGAAACGTATATCAAATAAAATTAAAGATTTCAGCAGGTATGGAAACATTATATAAGCCTTCTGTAGATGTTACATTATTATCAGCTGCTCCTCTATACAAAGAACGATTGCTCGCTGTCATTTTGACTGGAATGGGTGATGATGGGTTACGCGGTTGTCGGAAGGTGAAACAATTAGGAGGACTGGTCCTGACTGAATCAAAAGAAACATGTGTTGTCTATGGTATGCCAAAAGTGATTGATGAAGCTGGATTATCAGATGAACAGGCTCCATTGTTTAAAATGTACGATAAAATAAGACATGCATTGTTGTAAATGTTGGTGGAAACAGCCACTAATGAAGAAAGGATGGTTACTGTGGAGTTAATTCATAAAGAACTCGTCGATATCTTAAAAGTTAAGGAAACCGAAATTACAATTAAAAATAATGAATCATTTAAAGAGGATATCCAAACGCATCTATTAAAATCAAGCCAGTATATTATCTTGGATTTAGAAAACGTAAAATATTTAAATAGCACTTCTTTAGGTGTTATCGCGGATGCAGCTATGAAGGCAAAAAAAGAAGGAAAAGAGTTAGTTATATCAGGTGTAAATCCCCCGTTAGACGAGATTTTTACTATTGTAAGATTTCATACTTTTATGGGGTTATATAAAACAATAGAAGAGGCGGAAAATTATTTTCAAACATTAATATAGGTTAAAATTACCATCAAAAAAAGGATGTTTTTTACCGAAATATATAGTAGAGAGTTGTGTTTTGATGGGGGTTTGGCAAAATGAATATGATTCAGAATTTATTACAAATATTCTCCACATCTAGTGGGTTTCCGATATCCGTTATTAACAAGGACGGGCAAATTTTGATGTCAGTAAACAAAGTGAATGAAACACCATTTTATAAAATTAGTGATGTTGATTCCTTTCAAAAAGAAATAATTAGCACAGGACAGTTGATTTCGAAATCAACCATTTTTTCTTGGCATGAAGAAACATTAAATTTAAAGTTTATCTTATCCCCGGTTATTTCTTCTACCAAAACAAACTATTTACTTGTGGCAGGGCCATTTTTGGAAGAAAGTAAGGGAAATGACTTAGTAGATCTTTCTATGACTTCTGTTAATCAAGAGGAAAAGGCAGAGTTAGTCAATAAAATAGATTCAATTACCTTCATGATAAAAAGCTTTGAGGAGAATGAAAAACGAACTCAAGTTCAAAGAAAAGTAATCGATATTTTAACACATATAAGACAGTCGAAAGGGAATTTGAGTGAGGATGACCACTTTTTATCTCACCTTTTTGCACAAATTCTCCAATTAAATAGAATAGATTTTATTGGACTATCAGAAAAAATAGATCATGCCAAATTTATGATTAAAGCTGTACAAGGTCAGAGTATTGAACAATTAAAAGGAAATACATTTTATATCGGTGAAGGCTTGTTAGGAAAAGCTGTTGTTTTGGGGAAAAAAATGTTTTTGTCTGATATGGGCCTTACAAGTCGTAGTGATTTTTTTCAACAATTTCACTTATATCCAAATCAGTTATTTATTTTTCCTATAAAGAAAAAAGGTATTGTCGAAGGTCTTATGTTTGGTAGAACGACAGAAGAACGAATGATTAGTCAAGAGCTGCTTGATATTCTTCAGTTTATTGTTCATCTCTACTCAGAACGGAAAGCAAGTGATGAAGCTATAAAGCACGAAAAACATCTACAGCTTGCTTTTTATGGTTTATTAGACCTGTTAGAGGTTGCACTTCATACAGAAGATGTTAAAAATATCATGTACAAGGTTCTTGATTTTTGTCAGAGCATAAACAATCATAATTTTTCGAGTTTTACAGTAGATAATGGGGAAACAATTAGTAGAGGTGCTTTGAATGACCCACTACTTGAAGAGCATAAAAAGGTTTGCCATGAGCTTATTAGAGAAGGAAGCAACCTTCAACAGCTCAAGCGAATAAATGAACAGAGTATGGCCTTTCATCAACCAATCTTTGTTGAGAAGAATTGTATTGGTATGTTAACAGTAGAACTTAAGGATAGAAAAAAGTATGAAGAAGTGTCAATGAGTCTGCACATCATTGCTCGGTTATTGTCTAGGTGCATCAAAATAGAGCAACACAATGATGAAGAACTACTAGATAATAACCATTTAGAAACGATCAATTTACTTCACGATAGTTTAGAGGAATTAAATAAACAAAGTTATTTGAATACATTAGAAGCGATGAAACTAGTAAGGAAACTTTCACAATCACTATCAATACCTGAAACCTCTGTGGAACAACTTTTGAATGCTTGCAAGGTTATGACATATCGCTTGGAGTTTTTGAAAAGTAAATTAAAGAATTCAAAAGTACTTCATTTATTAGAAGAGAGTATGGATGTTTCTACAAAACAAGTGAATAAAAGTATAGAAGTGAAAATGATAACATATATTTACCAGACAATTGTAAAAAGAATAGATAAAAATTTAGCTCTATCTTTTCTTGATGATGAAATGAAAATAGCGATTCAGCAGGTAAGTCCTGATTTGGAAACCAGAATGGAAGTGAATCACTTATCCAGTTTAAAACAGGCAGAGGAAATGGAACTTGCTGATGAACAAATTAATGATCTTGTTGATATAAAAAGCGTAATTTTAGAATTAAAATTGACTTCAAGAGAGAAGGAAATACTCTTTTTAATACTAGAAGGTTTAAACAATCAGGAAGTAGGCAGCTATTTAAATATAAGTGTTCATACTGTGAAAAACCATATAACAAATATATTTAAGAAACTAAATGTTACAGATCGGGTTCAAGCAATGGCTAAGATTTACCGAATTAAATACGGGATGGAGTAAGAACAGGTGGTGATAGATTACCTGTTTTTATTTTGTTTGTGGACTTTAATTTTTTGCTCAATTTAACTCTAATAAATCTCCATGATATAATTCTTTATACTAACAAACTAAAGGGTGAAGGAGTTATACATGGCAGAAGAACTTCGAGCTTTATTTAATGAGCAATTTATGAAGAAGCTGAGTAAGGAATTACAAGACAATGATCCACTTTTTAATCAAGAAGAATTTTTATCATCCGTTTATGCAAAAGGCTGGGATGAACTGGCATTAAAACAACGTGTCCGTCGTATTACTCTGAGTTTATCTCAAAGTTTACCTAAAGAATTTGGTGAAGCTGTGGCACTATTAAAAAAAGTGGCTCCTTCTTTTCAAGGAAGTCTTGGTGGAATTATTTTTCCAGATTACGTAGAAATTTATGGGTTACATAGCTGGCAGATATCAATGGAGGCACTTGAATATTTTACTATGTTCTCAACTTCCGAATTTGCAGTAAGACCATTTGTGATGGAAAATCAAGCTAAAATGATGGCACAGTTTTTAGAATGGAGTTCACATGAAAATGAGCATGTCAGAAGACTCGCAAGCGAGGGTTCGCGTCCAAGGCTTCCGTGGGGAATTTCCTTAATAAACTTGAAAAAAGACCCTTCACCAATCTTTCCAATACTAGAAAACCTGAAGGAAGATCCTTCTCTATATGTGAGAAAAAGTGTCGCCAATAATTTAAATGATATTTCAAAAGATCATCCTGAGCTTGTCCTTCATTTAGCAAAGAGATGGCTCGGTACAAATGATCGAACGAATTGGATTGTTAAAGCGGGATTACGGACGTTATTGAAGAAAGGTGTTCCGGAGGCACTTGAATTATTTGGTCTGGAAAAAAGTGAGCATATTCAGGTTAAAAATTTAACTGTTACAAAGAAAGTGGAAATAGGAGAAGCTATTACATTTTCATTTCATGTTACCTCAATAGATAAAGAACTAAGAAAGCTTAGACTTGAATATGCGATCGATTTTGTAAAAGCAAATGGAAAGCATTCGACAAAGTCATTTAAAATATCCGAAACTTCCATCTCACCAGGAGAGGAAAAAGTTTATACAAAAACACATTCTTTTAGGGATTTATCAACAAGAAAACACTATAGTGGAATGCATGTGCTACATATCATAGCAAATGGTGAATACAAAGCCAAAGAGGAATTTGAAGTGATGAAGAGGACACAAGAAGAATAATCATGTGTCCTCTTCATGTTTGTTTAGATAGTGGATAAAGCGGTAAAAAATTGTCACACTCCGGGAGAGGAGAAGAACTAACTTAAACTGAGTTAGGTAAGATTTCTCATTCATAAACTTCTTTTCTCCCTCCTTTTAACCTACTACTATCAATTTATCTCTTTTTTTATACATTCTTAGCCCTATTAATTCTATTAATAGATAAATACTAGAATTGCGATATAAACTATGTTACAGTTGTAAATGTGCTTTTTTTGAGGCGAAAAAGCTACATTTTGTTACTTTTGAAACATAAATGTAATATTAACAACATAGTTTTGTCATTTTTTGATGATATACTTCTAATTGTGGCTAAATAAGTAAAATAGTATTGTATAAAAATAGATACATAGAATGATTCATGTACGAGAAACGAAAGTAGGGGAAGAGAATGTCGAAAAAGAAACTAGTTATCATGAATTTAGCTGTCATGATTGGATTAGGCAGTTCATTTGCAATTCCTTCGGTTAACGCTGAAACAAGTACAGAAGTTCAAAAAGAAATTAAAGATCATACTCAGGATGTACAAGAAGTACAAGCAGAGTTAGATAATTTAAAGAAACAAAGTGAACGCGTTGATGCAGCAATAAAAGATAACGAAGCTAAGATTAAGCAAACAGAAGAGCAGATTCAAACTTCTCAAGACGAAATAAACGCGATGGATTCTGAGATCGCTAAACTAGAAGAAGCTATTAAAGAACGTACAGAAATTTTAAAGCAACGTGCAATTTCTTACCAACACAGTGGTGGGAATGTAGAATATATCGATGTTTTACTGGGATCTACTAGTTTCGGTGATTTTCTAAACCGTGCACTTGCGGTAGGGAAAATTGTAGAAGCAGATCGTTCGATGATCTCACAGCAAGAAGCTGATGAAAAAGAGTTAAATGAAAAGAAGGTTGCAAAAGTGGAAGTGCTTTCAGACCTTGAAAACTTAAGAGCAGATTTAGAAGGCATGCAGGCTGATATCCTGGCACAAAAGCAACAAAATGATCAATTAAGAAAAGAACTTCAAGATGAAAAAACAGCAAAAGAAGCTGCAATTAACAGCTTAAAACAAAAAGCAGAAGCATTAGCAGCAGCTGAAGCAGCGGCTGAAGCTTCTGCTGCAAACACAACTTCATCTAATTCTGTAACAGTAGCAAAAGGTACTTCAAATAATACAGTTACATTTGAAGACACACCTGTAAACCCTAACGGTACAGTTAATGATTTAATTAGTGCTGGTTATAAATATATCGGAAATTCTGTTTATGTATTTGGTGGCGGAAGAAACTCTTATGATATCGCTAATGGTCGATTTGACTGTTCTGGATTCGTAAGTTGGGCATTCTCAACTGTAGGAGTAAGAGTAGGAGCAAGTACGGAAATCCTAAAAAATACTGGTACAAGAGTACCAACAAGCAGCATGCAACCTGGTGATATGGTATTCTTTGATACTTATAAAAAAGATGGACATGTTGGTATTTATGTAGGTGGCGGTAAATTCATTGGTTCTCAAAGCTCAACTGGTGTTGCAATCGCTAATATGTCTAGTGGTTACTGGGCTCAAAAATTTAATGGTCGCGTTATGCGTGTAAATTTATAATAGAAACAGAGAGGCTGGCATTTAGGTGTCAGCCTTTCTTATTTATGTTTTTCCCGAAATTCTCTTTTTAAAACTTTTTTATTAAACTTATTGCATATCAACAGGAGATAATATAATATATAAAACGTAACTATTACGATTTACTTTGCGTTTTTCTGATTACTTACATAAAAGTATGAAATTCAAATCGTAATCATTTTGTTTTATATAGGAGGATTACATGAAAAATAGAAAGGTACCAGTAACGGTCTTAAGTGGCTATTTAGGTGCTGGGAAAACTACATTATTAAACCACCTCTTAAGTAATAAAGATAATAAGAGAATAGCCGTTATAGTTAATGATATGAGTGAAGTAAATATTGATGCGTCGCTTATTAAACAAGGTGGATTTTCCCGAACGGAGGAAAATCTTGTTGAACTTCAGAATGGCTGTATATGCTGTACACTGAGAGAAGACCTCATTATAGAGGTGAAAAAATTAGTGAAAAAAGGGCATTTAGATTATCTAGTTATTGAATCATCCGGTATTTCTGAGCCTATTCCTGTAGCCCAAACATTCACATATATAGATGAAGAATTAGGGATAAATTTAACTGACATATGTGAACTAGATGCAATGGTAACTGTTGTAGATGCATATCGGTTTTGGCTTGACTATTCCTCTGGGGAGAGTCTTCTTGACCGTAACGAAGCAATAGATCCAACAGATACAAGGGAGGTAGTAGATTTGTTAATTGATCAAATAGAATTTGCTAACATTCTTGTATTAAACAAATTAGATTTAGTTGAGCGAGAAGATATAGATGAATTAAAAGCCGTTCTTCATAAACTGAATCCTGATGCTACGATCATCGAGTCTATTTTTTCAAAGGTACCAATAACAAGGATTTTAGATACGAACCTTTTTGATTTTGAAAAAGCTAGCCAATCCGCAGGGTGGATACAAGAGCTTATGAATGAACATATACCTGAAACAGAGGAATACGGAATCACCTCTTTTGTATATAAGAGGAAATTACCATTTCATCCTGAAAGGTTTATGACTTGGCTTGAGAGTTGGCCTGTAGATGTTGTTAGAGCTAAGGGGTTCTTCTGGCTTGCTTCACGTAATGATATAACAGGACTTCTCTCACAGGCAGGTCCTTCTATTATCATTCAGGGAACAGGAAATTGGATTGCTTCTTATTCAAAAGCAGAGCAGGACCAATTTTTAAAAGAAGAACCGGAGTTATTAGCAAAGTGGGATCATACATACGGTGATCGATTAACTGAGCTTGTTATGATTGGAATCGACATGAACCGTGAATTGATTGAAAGATCTCTAGATGAATGCTTATTGACAAACGATGAAATGAAGAGGGATTGGTCTTCTTTTAACGATCCTCTTCCAGCCTTTACTGCAGAAAATTAATTTTATTTTTTCAAGGAGGAAATGATAATGAGAGTGAAAATTACATTAGCATGTACAGAAACTGGTGATCGAAATTATATTACAACAAAGAATAAGCGTAATAACCCGGATCGAATTGAACTTAAAAAATATTGCCCACGATTAAAGAAATATACAGTGCATAGAGAAACTAAATAAGCGCAAAAGTCATGATCATGCTTCAAAGATCATGGCTTTTTCTTTTGAATCAACCAGGGAATAAATAACTCAATTATTAAATGAATGAAAGGAGAAATGGATTTTTGAAGTTTCTACCATATATATGCAGACTCCTACATATATTGACACCATTTTCATACTAGACTATGATTAAAACAGTTAAAATGAATATGATAAAAATAGGTTGATAGTATTATCCTATCATGAAAAGGGAAGACTGTAAGGATGTTGATCATAAGTCAGGAGACCTGCCTATTTTTTCACCTCGTACTACGCGGATAGGAGGGTGTTAAGAAAAGAAAGAGTCAATTATTGGACATTTTTTTCTTAACGACTGCAATCCTCCTACATAGAGGATTTTTTTTGCCTCAATAAATTTTTATAGATAGGAGAGAACACGTTGTTCAACAAAGTAAAACATATTATATTATCTGTCCTTTTAGTTTCTACCTTATTCGTTAGCACTTTTCAGACAACTGTATTTGCTGCAGAAGGGGAAACAATATCAGTTGTTGGAAATAACAATGAACTATTATTAGATGAAACAAACTATACATTTGCAGAGGATGCAACTGCATTTGATGTACTCGTTCAAGCTGTTGGCGAGAGCCAAGTTAAATACAGTGAGTCTGAATACGGGGTATTTATTACTGAAATAAACGGATTAGAAGCAAAGGATCCATATTATTGGGCTTTTTATGTTAATGGTGTTCAAGCACAAGTTGGCGCAGACAGTTATGTTGTACAAGAGGGTGACGAGTTAAGTTTTCGTTATACGGATTGGACAAAGCCTTCTGAAAATAGTGTGTCACTGCAAATAATTGGTGATAAAGATCATGTGATTTTACCGGAGCCTTCATCAATTGCATACATTGATCAACCAACTGCATTCGATTTATTACAGATTGGTTACGGACAAGAAAACATTGAATATGAAACATCTGAATATGGCGTGATGATTACAAGTATCGGAGGATTAGCTGCTGAAGGTACTTATTATTGGGCATTTTATGTAAATGATGAGATGGCATCAGTTGGGGTTGACAGTTACGCGCTTAAAAAAGCTGATAAAGTAACGTTAAAATATGAATCTTGGGAAACACCAGCTGAAGAACCTACAGAGGAAGAGCAGCAACCTGAAGAGGAACAAGAGCCAGTTGAAGAGTTTGATCAAGCTGCCCTTAAGAATGCTATAAATGCAGCTAGTCAGTATGTTTTAAAACAAGAGGTTGGAGACTGGCAGGCAGTGGCTTTGAATAAGGCAGGAAAGACATTGCCGGCTAGTTATCTAGAAAACTTGAAAAAACAATTAACTGAACGTCAAGGAAGTTTTTCAAAAATAACAGATTATGAGCGACTTACATTGGGCGTTTTAGCAGCAGGTGAAGATCCAACAAATATTGAAGGATATAATCTTGTTCAAGCTATCTATAATGGAAATGTAACAAAGCAGGGACTAAATGGGGTAGCTTATGCTCTTATTGCATTAGATAGTGCTAACTTTGAAGTTCCATCTTCAGCAAAATGGACGCGAGAAGCATTGGTCAATGAATTGCTGAAAAATCAAAACGGTGATGGTGGCTGGACATGGAGTGGTGAAGCAACGAGTGACAGTGATACAACGGCTATGGTATTAACTGCACTTGCTCCGTATGTTGAATCAAATGCTGATGTGAAGAGTGCGGTAGACGAAGCTGTAAATTATTTATCAGCTCAATACAAAAATTCAAAAATTGATAACAGCTCAACAGCTGCACAAGTAGTTATTGCGTTATCGGCATTATCAATTGATTCACATAGTGATCAGTTTTCAAAAGACGGTGTTAGTTTAATCGATTTTCTGCTTTCCTACCAAAATGATGATGGTGGCTTTGACTGGCAAGGTGGAGACACTAGTGACTTATTTACAACAGATCAAGGCTATAGAGGAATCGTTGCGTATCAATTATTTTTAAATGGAAAAGGATCTTTGTATAGCTTAACTCTTGAAAAGAAAAACACAGAGACTCCTGCTGACAACAATGAAACCCCTGTTGTAGTGAAGGAAGATGTTGAAAAAGATACATCTGAAAATGTTAGTACGACTAAAAATGATCCACCAGCAAAAACCAAGGGTTATCCTCTACCAAATACTGCTACCCAAAGTTATAACATGGCATTAATTGGTCTTGCTTTACTTATTATCGGAATAACTAGTTTGTATGTTAGAAAAAGACAACAACAATAACAAAATGAAATGCCCTCTCCATTTGGAGGGGCGTTTCCCATTTATGGATGATCGTATCAGAAAAACTATTGGAGGTGTAACGCTTTGTCAAAAATGAAAACCTTTCTGCTGATTGTGTTCTCGACAATTTTATTCTTTACTGCAGCATGTGAAAAAGACGAAGTATCACCGGTATTAAATGAAGAAACAAGTGAGGAAACACAGTCAAACGATACGAGTGATCAAGAAGCTGAACAAATAGCTGATTCTACAAGAGAAGTCGAATCGGAAGATAAACAAGGAGTGCAAACACAAGAGATAACTACAGAAGAAACAACGGCTGCTGTTGAAGAAGATAAAAAAGAAGAAACAAAAGAACAATCTTCTACATCATCATCACAAAGCAAGTCTTCTAGTACAACAACTAATACAACAAACACTTCTGAAAAGAAAGTAACAGAAAAAACACAAAGCACTACTCAAAAGACTGAAACACCAACTAAAAAAGCTACAAATGAATCAACGAAACAAGATACAACTACTGCTACAAAAGAACAATCAACCACTCCACCACCGAAAAAGGAAGAACCAAAGCAGGCGGTTACCATCTCAATTGCAGGTGATAGTGAAAAAGGAACAATTCTTCCTGCTACAAAGGTTGTGATGAGTGAAGGAAATACAGTTTTGGATGTAACATTAACTATCTTAAAACAAAAAGGTATACCTGTTAGCGTAACAGGAAGCGGTTCATCTGCGTATGTGGAGGGTATTGATAATTTATTTGAATTCGACCGAGGTCAATTTAGTGGCTGGACTGTAAAAAGAAATGGTTCAACGTTAAACCGAAGTGCAGGTGTTATAACAGTCACTAATGGTGATACTGTTCAGTGGATCTATACAACAAATTATAATGAGGATTAATTGATCATGAATAAAGGAATTCATAGCTTTCATCCTTTCGTTAGTTTTTTTTATTATGTGGGCGCAGCAGCACTGGTAATGCTTTATAAGCATCCGGTGTTTTTATTTGTTGCAGCTCTTTTGTTCATTCTTTTTCATTTGCAGCTTGATAGGGGGAAAACACTAAGAAGCTGGCTTGTTATGATGTTTTTTCTATCTATTTTCTTTCTGATTATTAACCCTTTAATCAATCGAAGAGGAACTCATATCCTATTTTATTTATATCATAACCCTGTCATGTTAGAGGCAATTATACAGGGAGTGATTTTAGCATTATCAATCTTTACGCTATTGGTTTTATTTGCTTCATATAACCTTGTGATCACAGCTGAAAAGTTTTTATTTCTTTTTTCTAGGATCCTTCCTCAATGGGCTTTACTAACGATGCTTTCTATGAGATTTGTGCCATTGTTAAAACGAAGATTAAGAGAAATAGAATCGGTACAAAAAGGGAAGGGTTTGTCTGTTTCAGAGGGGAAAATTCGAACTCGTGCAAAGAACGGTATTTTACTTATACAAATTTTATTAACATGGTCTTTAGAGGAAGCAATTCAAACAGCAGATTCTATGGCAGCACGTGGGTATGGTCTTAAAAAAAGAAGCAAATATACGCCTTTTAAAATGAAGGTCCAAGATTGGCTTGTACTGTTTACGTTATTATTAATAGGAAGTGTAGCAGTAGCAGGCTGGTGGCTGGGAGATGGGGTGTTAAGCATCTATCCTATCTTAGAATCACCAGTTATTCAAGGCAGAGAATGGTTTTATCTTGGTGTTTTCACTCTATATCTTGCCATCCCACTATTTATTGAGGGGAGGGAAACAGTTCGATGGCATTTTTGGAAGCAAAAAATATAAGCTTTACTTATCCTGATGAAAAACAGCATGTATTAAAGGACGTTTCATTTTCAGTTGAACAGGGGGAATTTATTGTTCTTTGTGGTTCATCTGGAAGTGGAAAATCCACTTTACTTCGGCTTATTAAGAGAGAGATTGCTCCACATGGAGAAAAAAAAGGAGAGTTCTTTTTAGAGAATAACCCCCTTTTAACTATTGAAGCAGAAGAAGTAGCAAAAAGTATCGGCATGGTTTTTCAAGACCCTGAAAATCAAATCGTTATGGACAAGGTTTTAGAAGAACTTATTTTTGGCCTTGAAAATATGGGAGCATCAACAGAAGAGATGAGAAAGCGAGTAGCAGAGATTGTCCATTTCTTCGGATTAGAAGGTTTACTTGATAAGAAAACATATGAGCTTTCTGGAGGACAAAAGCAACTTGTAAACTTAGCGGCTGTTCTGTTAATGGAGCCAAAGGTATTGTTACTTGATGAGCCAACGTCTCAATTAGATCCTGTTGCAGCAAGAGAGTTTATCGGAATGCTTCAAACGATGAATGAAGAATTTGGCATCACGATTATTATTGCTGAGCATCGGTTAGAAGAGCTCTTTGCGATTGCCGACCGAGCAATGGTGTTGGATAAAGGTGAAATACTTTACTTTGATCACCCGCGTAGAGTTATTCAAAGGCTTGGACTAGATAAGAATCATGCGATGTACAATTACTTACCAAGTCCTGCAAGATTATTTTTAGATCAAAGCTCTGAAAAACATTCTAGTTTGATTCCCCTGTCTGTTAAGGAAGGGAAGAAATGGTTAAATAACTTGCAAGTTAAGGTTACAAATAAAATCACAGAGAAAATAACCTACCAAAATGTACTTTTACAGGTAAAGCACCTTGACTTCCAATATTCGAAGGGTACGAACAAAATATTAAATGACTTGTCACTAAACGTATATGAAGGGGAATGGCTAACGATAGTCGGGGCTAATGGTACTGGAAAATCTACGCTCTTAAAGGTGATGGCAGGCTTAGCTAGAACACAAAGAGGTTCAATTTATTACAAAGGTAAAAAAGTGAAAAAACAACTTTCTAATGAAATAGGCTTTCTCCCACAAAACCCTAAGTTGTTTTTTCTACAAGATACGATTGAAGATGAGTTAAAAGAGATTATTCACTATCATCATGTGAATGCTGGAGAAGAAAGGATACAAGAGTTGCTCGATCTTTTTAAATTAGAGCATCTTTTAAAGCGGCATCCATATGACGTTAGTGGCGGGGAAATGCAAAAGGCAGCCCTAGCTGGGGTGCTGTTGCCACAGCCTTCTTTGCTTCTTGTGGATGAACCAACGAAAGGTCTTGATCCAGATTCTAAGCAGCAATTCGGAGAGCTGTTAAAAGAACTTCAAAAACAAGGTTTAACGATTGTAATGGTTACACATGATATTGAATTTGCGGCAAGTTATTCAACAAGATGTGCAATGATGTTTCAAGGGGCTATTACAACAGAAGCCCCTTCTAAGCGTTTTTTTCAAGGAAATGCATTTTATACAACGGTCGTAAATCGAATGACAAGAGGCAGTCATATTCCTGATGTCTTAACGGTTGAGGAGGCTCGATTGTCTTGGCACGTCCAAAAATAATACTATTGATTTCTGTCTTAATCATCACCTTCATTCTACTCTGTGGAACACTCATTGCGGAGAAGCAATTTCTTCTTGTTAGTGTGCTATTTATGCTCGGTACATTCCTTCCTTTTATGATTCGTTTTGAACGAAGAAAGGTTATGGGAAGGGAGCTTGTTATTTTAGCCATTCTTGCAGCCATTGCTGCGGTTAGCCGTGTTCCGTTTGCCTCTATTCCAAGTGTGCAGCCAACAACGTTTGTGATCATTGTTACAGGGTTCGTTTTCGGAGCAGAAAGTGGGTTTGTTGTTGGTGCACTTGCTGCCCTTGTATCGAACCTATTTTTGGGTCAGGGACCATGGACTCCCTGGCAAATGTATGCCTGGGGGATGATAGGGTTATGTGCTGGATTCTTACGCGGGACATGGATACAAGTGTCACCGATCGGAAGGGCAATCTTTGGATTTATAACAGGGATATTATTCGGATGGATGATGAATCTATGGTATTTTGTTAGTCTTGGCGATGATATAAAACTAGTGGAGTTTTTGGCGTATTATGGAGCAAGCTTATATTTTGATTTAGCCCATGCTATCTCAAATGTGTTTTTCTTGCTACTTTTTGCAACAGGCTGGATGAAGATTCTCCAGAGGTTCAGGAAAAAGTATGGGTTATTAGAAGTTAAATAAATATATAAACGCAGAGCATGGAAATTATTCGATGCTCTTTTTTGTACAATGAGAATAATAATCACTTAAAATTTCATGCAAATGACCTATTGATAGGATAAGGCTAATTTCCCTTTGGATTATTATATAATTGAATTAAAATCAATATTAATCGATAAATTTTTAAAAAATAATAATATTTTCTTGAAAAAAGAAAGGGTTTTTATCGTTTTTTGTCTAATTTTTTATATAGGCCTTTGACTCATTGAAAGCGGTGATAAATATTGAACTCAATGTCTGGATCGATTCATTCTGTTGAAGAGAAATTAATTAAGTTTCTAGAGGAAACAGAAGAGGACTTTTTATCATTATGGAAAGAAAGCATCATTTTACGCGAAGATGATATTTTTAAAGATAGAGTGAGTGGGAACGGGCATCAAATGTACTTATTGGTGAAAAAATCATTGAAAAGCTCTATCAAAGATGAAGAGATAAAAGAGTTAGCCTATAAAGTGGCGAAGGAACGGGTCCTTAGTAAGAGTAATATTGGTGAATTTGTTTACAATGTAAATGTTGGGAGAAGCACGGTTATAAAGTATATTATTAAATCTGGAATTTCAATTGACGATTTACAGCCAATTATTAACAGAATAAATGATCATTTTGATCGTTATTGTTATCATGCTGTTACTAGATATACTGAATTAAAAGATATTGAAATAAAAGAGAAAATGGTGTTTGTTAATCAATCTCATAAAGACCGGTTATCCCTGCTTGGGCAAATGTCCTCTAGCTTTGTACATGAATTTCGAAATCCCCTTACATCAGTTATGGGCTTTGTAAAGTTGTTAAAAAATGAAAATCCCGCTTTAAAGTATATGGACACAATAGAGCATGAACTTGATCAGTTAAAATTTAGAATCACTCAATTCTTGCATGCATCTAAGCTGGAAGTAGCTGATAAGAATAAAGAAGAAATATTGGTTAAGAAGCTTTTCGATGAAATCACAGCGTTTCTTTATCCCAGCATTGTCGATGGTGATGTGAAGTTATCAATGACAATAGATCCTACCTGTACAATTGTTGCAGTAAAAGATGAAATCAAACAAGTATTAGTCAATATAATCTTAAATTCAATAGATGCTTTAAAACATAATAACTCAATTGATCGTAAACTATGTATTAAAAGTGAAGCAAAGCAAGGGTCTATTCTGTTTAATATTACAAATAACGGACCAGAAATCCCGGAAGAAACAAAAGAAGCAATCTTTGAGCCCTTTTATACTACTAAGAGTCTAGGAACAGGAATCGGATTATATGTGTGTAAATCTCTGATTGAAAAGCATAATGGAACGATATATTGTGAGTCATACAAGAATAAAACCTCATTTATCATCACACTTCCTATAAATGAAAAGAAACCGACCGTAGATTAAACAGAGAGGTCGGTTTTTTTATTGTTTTTGTAGGGTTAAGAATTCAACACATTGTAAAGCTTTTACAATATGGAAAAAGTAAAATTTCTAATAATTTAGTGTTTTATATATTTATCTTTACAACTATTTCGTGTATACTAGTCATTGTTACAAATGTTCATTATGAGTTGAACGAAATTTCTTGAGAAGGGGTAACGATAATGAAAATAGGTGTAGTTCATTTTGGTTGTGCTTCAGCAGGTGCAACAGAGATCGTTCGTACCCTAGTAGAAGAAGCATCTATTCAAGGGAACAAGGTTTACGGCATTGAATGGGATTCTTCAACAAATAAGATACAACAAACTGAATTTGACAGAAATTCACTTCATACATTTGGCTTTAATCGGTATAGGTTGAATCGATTTTCTATTAATATATGGAACGAACAGCTAGATAAGATTGCAAGTGAATTATCTGAGCTTGATCAGGTTATTTTATTAGGGGACACAAAAGCTAATTTGGACCATTTTTCATCTAAACTACTGCTAGTACCTGTTAGTTATTATAATAATGTTAGTGGTTCACAAGCTACATTAGGTTATGATACAGCATTAAATTCAATTGTTGAAAGCATTGAAAGTGTTAGGGACACAGCTAGTTCATTATCGTATGGAAAGGTTCGCGTCTTTAATGTTCAAATTCCTGGAGTTGAGTCAACAAAGTTAGTAAATGACACAGCATTGGCAGTTGATGCTGAGGTTGTAGATCAAGTGAACAATGATGTGGTAAATCGCTTAAAGCTGCATATTAGATACAAGGAAGCAAATAAAGAAGGATACACCTTTTTTGTCATGGATAGCTCTGTAGACCCAATGGAATTAGGAAAGCATTTTGAAGAGTTTGATCTTGATTGGAAGGCTGTTGTGATCGATGAGTCACAATGTGGCGGGCCTTATCCTACTGCCGTTGATCGACTTCTTGCTAATCAATTAAAAAGATCAGTTGTAGAATGGGTTAGGTCAAATCACAAATCAGGTCAATTACTCATCAAAGATAATAAAGTCATTTTAAGTGAATTGAAACAATCGGAGGGAATAAAATGAGTGAATTAACACAAACAGAAAAGTTATCAATTGAGACAATCCGTACTTTGTCAATTGACGCGATTGAAAAGGCAAATTCAGGACATCCAGGAATGCCAATGGGGGCAGCTCCTATGGCTTATACGTTATGGACAAAATTTATGAATGTAAATCCATCAAACCCAAGCTGGTTTAATAGAGATCGTTTTGTTTTATCAGCAGGTCATGGTTCTATGTTACTTTATAGCCTTCTTCACCTAACTGGTTATGATCTATCAATGGATGATTTAAAAGAATTTAGGCAATGGGGAAGTAAAACACCAGGACATCCTGAGTTTGGTCACACACCAGGTGTAGATGCAACAACAGGTCCACTTGGACAAGGGATTGCAATGGCAGTAGGTATGGCAATGGCTGAGCGTCATTTAGCAGAAACTTACAACAAGCCTTCATATAATGTAGTGGATCACTATACTTACGCAATCTGTGGTGATGGAGACTTAATGGAAGGTATTTCTTCTGAAGCAGCATCATTAGCAGCTCACTTAAAACTAGGTCGTCTAGTTGTATTATATGATTCAAACGATATTTCATTAGATGGTGATCTTGATCGCTCATTCTCTGAAAATGTTGAACAACGTTTCACAGCACAAGGCTGGCAAGTTATTCGCGTTGAAAACGGAAATGACTTGAACGAAATTTCAGCAGCAATTGAACAAGCTAAACAAGATTTAGATCGTCCAACATTAATTGAGGTAAAAACAACAATTGGTTTTGGTTCACCAAACAAATCAGGTAAATCAGCTTCTCACGGTTCTCCACTAGGTGCGGATGAAATTAAATTAACGAAAGCTGCATACGATTGGACATTTGAAGAAGACTTCCATGTTCCAGGTGAAGTTTATGACCACTTTAACAAAACTGTCCATGAAGCTGGAAAAGCGAAAGAAGAAGAGTGGAATTCTTTAGTAGCAGCATATGAACAAGAGTTTCCTGAGTTAGGAAAACAATTCAAACATGCAGTAAGCGGTGAGCTTCCAGAAGGTTGGGATCAACACATTCCAGTTTACGAAGAAGGATCTAGCCTAGCATCTCGTGCTTCTTCTGGTGAAGTATTAAATGGAATTGCACAAGGTCTTCCATCATTCTTTGGTGGTTCAGCAGACTTAGCAGGTTCTAACAAAACAACAATTAGTGGTAGCGGTGACTTCACAAGCGAAGATTACAGCGGTCGCAACATCTGGTTCGGTGTTCGTGAATTTGCAATGGGTGCTGCATTAAATGGTATGGCGTTACATGGTGGCCTTCATGTGTTCGGTGGGACATTCTTTGTATTCTCAGATTACCTACGTCCAGCAATTCGTCTTGCAGCTCTTATGAACTTACCAGTAACATATGTGTTTACACATGACAGTATTGCTGTTGGTGAAGATGGCCCTACACATGAGCCAATCGAGCAGCTTCCATCATTACGTGCAATGCCTAATCTTTCTGTTGTACGTCCAGCTGATGGAAATGAAACAGCAGCAGCTTGGAAAACTGCAATTGAGTCAACATCTACTCCAACTGCACTTGTATTAACTCGTCAAAACTTAAAAACAATTAAGGGTACGAACGAAACAGCTTATGAAGGTGTGAAAAAAGGAGCATATGTGATCTCACCAGCTAGTAAAGAAACAGCAGATGTTCTTTTACTAGCATCAGGTTCTGAGGTTGGTTTAGCAATAGAAGCACAACAAGTATTAGCTCAAGAAGGTATTGAAGCAGCTGTTGTGAGTATGCCAGCTTGGGATCGCTTCGAAGCACAAACTCAGGAATACAAGCGTTCTGTTCTTCCAAAAGAAGTGAAGAAACGCCTTGCAATTGAAATGGCTTCTCCACTTGGATGGGATCGTTACACTGGAGATGAAGGAGATATCTTAGCAATCAATACATTTGGTGCTTCAGCTCCTGAAAAACGTATTCTAGCTGAATACGGCTTTACAGTTGAAAACGTAGTAGCGCGAGTTAAAAAGTTAATCCAAGAATAAGATAGAACATGTAGAGGCTGACTGACAGAAATGGATGTCAGCCTGTTGTATGTTATTATCGCAAGAAAAAAAGTCTAATTAATTAGGTGCAGAAAATGGAAAGAGATAAGCTTAATAAAATCATTGAAGCTGCTAGACTTTACTATCAATTAGATTATAGTCAGCAAGAGATTGCAAAAAAATTAGACGTTTCCAGACCAACTGTTTCCAGATTGCTTAAACAAGCCAAGGATTCCGGAATTGTTGAGATTACCATCCATAATCCTGTTGAGGCTGGTGAACAATTGACGGAGCGATTAAGAGAAAAGTTCGGCCTAAAAGAAGTGATTGTTGTCTCTATGTCTGAACATGACAATACGAATATAAAAAAACAGCTAGGTGAGGTTGCAGCTGACTATCTAAATAAAATTGTGAAAGATTATGATGTGATTGCAACATCGTGGGGTACGACAATTTATGAAGTTGCAACAAGGCTGAAGCAAAGACCCTTAAGCCATACAACAATCGTTCAGCTGAATGGTGGGGTTAGCCATTCAGAGACAAAGACATATGCGTCAGAAATCATTCATTTGTTTGGTGAAGCTTATAATACTCAAACCTTTTTGTTACCGTTACCAGCAATTGTTGATCATATTGTGGTGAAGCAAGCAATTGAAGCAGATCGACATATTCATAAAATTCTCAACCTTGGTCAACAGGCGAATATCGCCATATTTAGTGTTGGGACACCTGTTGTAGATTCTGTTCTTTTACAAGCTGAGTATCTATCAAAGGAAGATCAACATTTAATTCAGTCTAGAGCAGCTGGAGAAATTTGTTCTAGATTTTTTGATAAGAATGGTGAGATTTGTGTAGAAAGTCTAAACAATCGAACGATCGGTATAGAACTCCATGAATTAGCCAAAAAAGAGAAATCGATATTGGTTGCGGGTGGATCTAAAAAGCTAGAAGCTATATACGGAGCACTAAAAGGGAAATATGCAAATGTGTTAATTACAGATCAACATACAGCAAGCTTGTTGATCGAAATGGATGTCTAGTTTAATCATTTGTTTTATTTGGATCGTTAAGGTATCGTGAAACTATGAATAAGGAGGGAGAAGTACATGAGACTTTCAGGCAAAAAAATACTAAGCTTTGTGCATGAAGATTTTGAAGACTTGGAGCTTTGGTACCCAATTCATCGATTACGTGAAGAAGGAGCCACTGTTCATTTAGCAGGTGAAGATGCAAACTTTACTTATAAAGGAAAATACGGAGTTCCGGCTACTTCTGATTTTCAATTTCAAGATATTAATCCGAACGACTATGACGCATTACTCGTTCCAGGCGGTTGGGCTCCTGATAAGCTTCGACGCTTTAAGGAAGTAATCGAGATTGTTCAGCATATGGAAGAAAATCAAAAACCAATTGGTCAAATCTGTCATGCTGGCTGGGTATTGATCTCTGCGAAGATTTTGAACGGAAAAACTGTGACAAGCACACCTGGAATCCGTGATGATATGGAAAATGCCGGTGCCAAGTGGCTTGATGAACCTGTTGTTGTCGACGGTCACCTAGTGTCAAGTCGTCGCCCACCTGATCTGCCGGACTATATGAGAGAATTTATTAAGGTGTTAGAGGATAAATAATGTACGTGAAAAGCCCCCTTTTGTTTTAAAAAGGGGGCTTTGTTTGTATAGGACTAGTATTGCTTACAGTCTCTATGGGGACAGGAATTGTTCTAAATAAATTGCGTCTCGAAACAGAGAGAATCGGAACAAAAATCGAAGTGGGGAGAGAAAATGAGTGAATCGGGACAGAAAACAGAAGCGAGCAGTTAATTGAGTCTCGATAGTGGCAGAATCGGGACAGAAATCAGAAGCGAGCAGTTAATTGAGTCTCGATAGTGGCAGAATCGAGACAGAAAGCAGAAGCGAGCAGTCAATTGAGTCTCGATAGTGGCAGAATCGAGACAGAAAGCAGAAGCGAGCAGTTAATTGAGTCTCGATAGTGGCAGAATCGGGACAGAAAGCAGAAGCGAGCAGTTAATTGAGTCTCGATAGTGGCAGAATCGGGACAGAAAGCAGAGCGGGAAGATTAAGTCCGTATAATTG
>NZ_NUMC01000012.1:0-32508 GCF_002577655.1 Bacillus sp. AFS040349
TCAATGGGCTATAGCCAAGCGGTAAGGCATCGCACTTTGACTGCGACATGCGTTGGTTCGAATCCAGCTAGCCCAGCCATTTATTTTAAGGCATCATAGCCAAGTGGTAAGGCCGAGGTCTGCAAAACCTCTATCCCCGGTTCAAATCCGGGTGGTGCCTCCAATTCATTTCAATATGCGGGTGTAGTTTAGTGGTAAAACCTCAGCCTTCCAAGCTGATGATGAGGGTTCGATTCCCTTCACCCGCTCCAAAAAGAAACTTATGGGTTATAGCTCAGCTGCTTAGAGCGCATGCCTGATAAGCGTGAGGTCGATGGTTCGAGTTCATTTAGCTCCACTTTAAATCATGCATATTTCATTTTGTTCCGCAGTAGCTCAGTGGTAGAGCAATCGGCTGTTAACCGATCGGTCGTAGGTTCGAGTCCTACCTGCGGAGCCATTTTATCTTTATAAATTGCGCCTTTAGCTCAGCAGGATAGAGCAACGGCCTTCTAAGCCGTCGGTCAGAGGTTCGAATCCTCTAAGGCGCGTCAAAAAAGAGACTAGTGATCTAATCCTGGTCTTTTTTTATTTTTTATTTAACTCCTAGAGAGATATTCATCACATCATTTTCTTCTTTCCGACAACATGGTTTTACCTCGTTATTATTTAATTTCTATAGAAGTAGCAAACATAAATTCGATTTGATCCACTTTTTCATTGTGATAAAAATCCTCCTACATTGACGACACCTGTTATGTTATAATCGCCAACAGTATCTAACTCTTTTTACCAACCCCTGCACAGGTTTTAGTCCTCCATCAAATACATAAAACTTGCCGATGATTCAATTTTCCCTAACATTTAATCAATTACAATTACTTTCTTATTTGAAGGAACATCACTAAGCCTCTCATTTAGATTTGTAGCATGTACGAGGTTGTTAATTGTACCAATTACATTTCTGTAACCCTTCTTTTTTAGGAATGAATCTACTAATGGACCTAACGAATCACCTGTTGAACGGTCTGTTCCTATGTAAACAAATACAACTCTATTGTTGGTTATATTAGTAGGGATCATATCTTGTAATGCTTCATATAAATTCATATTTCTTATATTAAGATAAAGAATTTTCTGAATTTATTTCTGCATTTTTCGCAGAGGGAGTTGATTTTTAGGTGATATGAAAGGGATTAATATTTTTTTGTTGAGATTGGTAGAGGCATTGGACGGGATTCGATTTCGTTCAGTAATAAATGAATAAATTCATCTGATGCCTTTAACTTGATAGCATCCTTATATGCTTTATAAAGTGTTAAGTTTGAGATTAATTGAAGGGTTGTCTTTTTTTGCATTTTTTGAAACTCCTTGAATATTTTTGATTGCAAAATTTATTGTAGCCAATTTCAAAAAGAATGATAAGGGTTTCGACGATCATTCTTATATTTTGACAAGAAGATTCTTGTTTTAGAGAGGATGATGAAGGGAACTTATTAGCTATTTTCGTAAGGTATAAGATCATCAATTTCATTCAATTCAAGACTGCATACAGATTTTGTATCAACATTATAAAATAAAAGTTGAGTTCTATCTGGTGATAAATGAATAACACGACCAGAAAATGAGGTTCTCCCTATTTTCGTTTTTGTATATGCCACTCGAAGAAGGGTATGCATTTCTTGCCATTTTTCAACTTTTGAAAAGAATTTTTCCATAATAAATAGTCCTTTCTAAGGATAATCATAATGATGTGATAAATAAAATATTTCCGAAATAATTGAGAAATATAAAGGATAAAATAAATAATAGTGAAAATAAGGTGGTGTAAAGATGAAAATAGAAGGTACAATTATTTCTGGAGAGTTTGATTTTTCCATGAATGAATTTTCAATACATACTGTAAAGCGTTTTCATACAGAATCTACTCTAAAAGAAAGGCAAATATCAATGCTCTATGAATATCTAACAAAGCATAAAGATGATGATGGTGGGCAATTTGTAACATTATACGATCAATTACCGGTACACTTAACAGGAAAGGAAATGAATGATTTAATAGAAGATCTACGAAAGGTTAAATCATTATATGAGTAAATTTTATCAGAAATAATATGTTTAGACTAGTAACTTAAAGAATTTTTAAAAACCACATATTTTTTGTTTGTGGTTTTTTATTATGCTTTGTAAAATACATTAGTATACATTTACACACTTAGTGAAAGTAAAGTATGTACTTGTAAAATATTGCTTGTTATTTAATAATGTGGATAGTATCATCCATGAGTGCGTTTTATGAATTCATAGATTGATTGAAAAGAGGTTTAAGAAATGAACTTAAGAGTATCTGCAGTACAATATCACCTTCACACGATTCATTCGTTTGAGGAGTTTGCAAGTCAAGTCAAACACTATGTTAAAACAGCTGAAGAATTTGGTTCAGATTTTATTTTGTTTCCTGAGTTTTTTACCACACAATTATTATCCATTGGGGATGAACAAGGTAATGCATTACCTATTTATCGTTTACCCGATTTTACTGAAAAATATAGATCCCTATTTATTGAACTTGCCATGAGTACAGGAATGCATATTATTGGTGGAACTCATGTCATAGAAAAAGAAGGTAAGTTATATAATGTGGCACATCTTTTTTATCCAGATGGTCGAGTAGCTGAACAAGCAAAGCTGCATATTACACCTACCGAAGTAGAAGAGTGGAATATGAGTGCAGGTGATAGTCTGCAAGTATTTGTAACAGAAAAAGGGACAATAGCCATGCTAACTTGTTATGATATTGAGTTTCCTGAAATTGTTCGAATGGCAAAGGCAAAGGGGGCAGATGTAATCTTTTGTCCTTCTTGTACAGATGATCGTCATGGTTTCCATCGTGTTCGTTACACAAGCCATGCTAGAGCAATTGAAAATCAAGTATACGTTGTCACTACTGGTACAGTTGGATCTCTTCAAACAGTTGATTTTATGAGAGGAAACTTCGGGCAAGCGGCTGTTATTACTCCGAATGATGTTCCTTTCCCGCCAAAAGGAATTATGGTTGAAGGTGAAATTAATCAAGATATGATTGTAACAGCAGATTTGAATTTAGAGCTTCTGTATAAAGTACGCCTCACAGGCTCTGTTACTACATGGAGAGATCGTCGTACGGATCTTTATCCTGATTGGGAACCAGAAAAAATAACGTATTAAACAGGAGGTTTCTATGTATCGAAAAGAATTTTATGTTTTCGACCAAGATAAACCAATTAAAGCTGTAATTCGTAACTATGAAAAAAAAGATTTCAAAAATTTAATCCTAATTCAGCAAGAAAGTTTTCCTCCTCCTTTTCCATCAGAGCTTTGGTGGAATGAAGAGCAATTGGAAAACCACATTGAATTATTTCAACAAGGTGCTTTATGTATTGAGATTGAGGGGGAGATGGCAGGATCAATGACTGCATTAATTGTAGATTTTAATCCGGATCATCCTAACCATACATGGGGAGAAATAACAGATAACGGGTACATCCGTAATCATAGCCCAGAAGGCAACACCTTATATGTTGTCGATATAGGTGTAAGGCCTAAATATAGAAAATTAGGTCTAGGAAAATGGTTGATGCTGTCAATGTATGAAGTGGTTATTCATTTAGGGTTAGAACGATTGCTTGGTGGTGGACGTATGCCCGGCTATCATAAAAAGTCTGACGATATGTCACCTGAGCAATATGTAGCAGCTGTTGTAAAAGGAACAATTAAAGATCCTGTTTTAACGTTTTTGTTACGGTGCAGCAGAACACCTATTGGAGTTGTATCAAACTACTTAGAAGATGAAGAATCATGCCATTATAGCACTCTTATGGAATGGAAGAATCCGTTTCATGTTGAATAATCATTAAAGGAGAATTATTAATGGAGTATAACCGTATAACAAATATTGAAGACCCACAATTTGCACAAATGCATCAACTCATGAAGGAGGTTTTCCCGCCCGAAGAAGTGTTGGAATTCAATCTTTGGAAAGAGCCTTTAGAAGATCCTGGTATTCGTGTATTTGTTGCTGTTCACGAAGGCAAAGTTGTAGGAGCAACAGAGTATCGATATTATGAAGACTATAATGTGGCAATGACTGATTTTACGATTATTGGTCAGGCTGGCCTTGGAGTGGGCCCTTTCTTAGCAAACAAACGATCTCAGGATTTGCAGCAACTAGCTAATGAATATCAACAGAAGCTATCAGGTATGTTCGCGGAAATTTATGATCCATATCGTGTTGAAGATTATGAATTTGGCGGTGTAAAACCGATGGATCCATACGTACGTCGAGAAGTGTTAGCTCACCTTGGTTATAAACGAATTGATTTTCCTTATGTTCATCCCTCATGGAATAATGATGGAGAGGCTGTAACAGGTCTTGATCTTTGCTTCTTACCAATGGGAGAAAACACCACAACCATTCAATCTGATTTAGTTGTAAAATTCCTGAAGAGGTATTATACTGTACTACCTAACAAGCCTGAAGCATGGCTTAAGATGATCGAAGAACTTGAGTCTAAGGAGCATTTAGCTTTAAAAAATATTTAATAATTTCAAAAGCCCACTAGCCCACTTTTTATAGTGGGCTTTTTCTATGAAAATAGTTCGTATATTTATCCTGTCCTTGCAAAAACTTATTATTAAAAGACAGATTTTATCAGGTAGTGTTTAAATGAAATTTGAAAAAAGGAGGAGAACCTATAATTGCTTAAATATACAAGATCCTTATTGTGTTTAATGATGATTCTTCCCTGGTTTTCTCTGCCATTTATCGATAAAAAATCATTTAAACGGTATTATCCTGCAGGTATATTTATTTCAATTATTGTATGGGTTGAAAGTTATATTGCAAAAAAAAGAAGATGGTGGTGGTTCTATGAAAGTATCCATCCTAAAATAAGGGGTGAAACTCCACTCATTTTTGGTCCCTTTTTTATAGGCTCTCTGTGGATCATGAAATTCACTTATGGAAAATTTTATTTATATCTTTTGATCAATTTGCTTGTTGATTCATTCTTTTCTTATCGACTAGTAAACTGGTTTCAAAAATTAGGTGTTAGTTCGTTGGTTCGTATGACTAGATTACAATTGCTCTTCGTTTTTCAATTTAAAGCACTATTGCTGTATGGTTTTCAACTTTTAAAAGAAAAAGGAAATAAAGTAAACCATAATAAATCAACAAGTTGAATCATTACATACTTCATATTCGATTAAGAAAGGAGAGAAAAGTGATTGAAAGAGGAAAATGTTATAGATACTTTAAATGAATTTTTAAGAGGACAATATATGGGGATTCGTTCTTATGAACATTTCATTGAAAAGCTAGATGATGGATTAATAAAAAAACAATTTCAAACGATGCAACAGGAGCATAAACAGCATGCCTTACATGTAGCTGAGAGAATTCAAAATCTTGGCGGTACACCTGTAAGTAGTGAGGGAATTGTTGGGTCTGTTCAAGGATTTATCAGCCAATTCCAAATTCCAGACACAACGGAAGGTATTATTGAAAGTGCTAAAAAAGGTGAAAGTTATTATGGAATTGGGAAGTCAGAGGAAATAGTTAGAGGAGATTTAGATCAGGAAAGTCGGCAGCTTATTGAAAAGATATTGGATAAAGATCGACAACATGTACAGATATTAAAAGATATGCTTCACTAAGAAGAGCTGCCATTAGCTCTTTTTTTTATTGCTTTGTTCTAAAAGAAATTTTTCTCCAGCTAATTCCCCCGTCAATATACTACCACTTTTTCATATTTTTCATCTACAATAATAAGAACAATTACTAATTAGTCAATACATACATGAATTGATAATGAAATATAGAAACTAAAGATAACCTACATGGTGAAGGAGTTTTATCATGAATGACATATTAGCAAGTTATTATACAAAGGCAGTAGAGCGTACTAAAACCAAGGCTTTAGAGGATATAGATAAGTATTTAGAAAAGAAGGAAACATTACCTTCATACGAACAATATGTAAGAGAACGTGGAGAGTATATTGATCAAATTTGGTTAAACTCATGGTTAAATACAACAGCGAGTCATGCAGCGACCTATGAAAAAAAGGAATTTTTAATAGAAAGAGGATTTGACTTAGAAGGAGTAACTAAAAAGCTAATAAACCAAATGTTTCGAAATGAAATAAGAGATGTAGATCCTTTTCATGTTCTAAACTGGTTAGACGAAAAGTTCTTGAATCATAGTGATCATTGGAACGAAAGATATGAGCAAGCAAAGGAATTGTACGAAGATCGCCGAAAAATGCAGGAGCACCGGGAACTTACCAAAAAATTAATTTTAAAATTTGAATTTTATATAGAAGAACTCCTTAATGAGCACTATGAAGAGTTATATCTTTATGTTCGCTATTTAGTTGGTTCTCATCTCGCAATTGAAATTGAACAAAAAGGTGTTGTTATTGCTTCAGAAGGTTTAACATTTTCAACATATTTATATGATGAAGCACATCTAGCTTATAACAGACATCAATATGAAGAAGACATGACAGAAATGTATGAAAGATTAATATCAGGTTATTTGTTTGACTTTGGGCCAAATTGGATTAAAGAGCGATTATCTTCAAACCTTTTTGATGAATATAAGCATGTCTTTCACGAGCCTGTACCAGATACATTATTTAAGGAAATAGCCTTTGATTTATTTATGGAACTTGCAGAAGAGTTTTTCGCTGATTTACTAGAAGAGTTTGTAACAGATTTAACAAAGCTTATTGATACTCCTTTCGATCTTCAAGCACATCAAAAAATATTTGAACAAGACCTTTTAGAACGGGAACGAAAGGTTGCCCAAGAATTAGAAGAGATTAAACGAAGAAAAGAAGAAGAAGCCAGAATGGTTGAAGATATTTTTGGAAGAGAATATAATCCACCAGCTGGTCGAAATATCCAATATATTCTTCATGTTGGAGAAACAAATACAGGGAAAACCTTTCAGGCGATTCAACGTATGAAGGACGCAAGTAGTGGAATATACTTAGCTCCCCTTCGATTACTTGCTCTTGAGATATACGAAAAGTTAAATGCCGAGGGTGTTCCATGTTCTTTGAAAACCGGTGAAGAAGAAAAAACAATTGAAGGTGCTGCTCACATAGCTTGTACTGTTGAAATGTTTTATGAGAAGAATTTTTATGATGTGGTGGTGATTGATGAATCACAGATGATTGCTGATAAAGATCGAGGGTTTTCTTGGTATAAAGCTATTACAAAAGCAAATGCAAAAGAAGTTCATATTATTTGCAGCTTTAATGCAAAACCAATGATTTTACAGCTTCTCGGTGACTCGGATATTGAAATACATGAATATATTAGAGATATCCCTTTAGAAGTTGAACCACAGCTTTTTCGCCTGAATCAAACGAGAAGAGGAGATGCGTTAGTTTGCTTTTCGAGGAAGAGGGTGCTTGAAACAGCATCTGAGCTGCAAAGAACAGGTCGTCAAGTTAGTATGATATATGGAAGCATGCCTCCTGAAACAAGAAAAAAACAAATGCAGAGGTTTATTAATGGTGAGACGACGGTTATCGTAGCCACAGATGCTATTGGCATGGGACTAAATTTACCAATTCGGCGAATTGTCTTTTTAGAAAATGATAAGTTTGACGGTACGAGAAGAAGGTGGCTCACCTCACAAGAAGTAAAACAGATTGCCGGTCGTGCCGGCAGGAGGGGAATTTATAATATAGGGAAGGTTGCATTTGTACACAACCCAAAATCAATGGCCCGTCTTCTAGATCAAGAGGATGAACCACTACAAGGTTTCGCAATTGCCCCGACAACAGGTGTCCTTGACCGCTTTCAAAAATATTCACGAAAGCTTGGTTTGTTTTTCTATTTATGGGATCAATTTAAAAGCCCAAAGGGAACAAAAAAAGCTTCCCTGGCAGAAGAAAAGCTATTGTATGAAATGATTGAAGACACCATTATTGAAGCAAAACTATCAATGGCTGATTTATATGGCTTTTTACATTTACCTTTTTCAACGAATGAACCAACTCTTAGAGCTCAATGGAAACAAAAGCTAGAAGCAATTGTTGATGGAGAGGACCTACCAGATCCTTTAATAAAAGATTCAGGTTTAGAAGAACTTGAACTCTCTTATAAATCAATTGGCCTACATTTATTATTTTTATATAAGTTAGGTCGAAATACTGAAGCTCATTACTGGGAAAGACTACGAGAAGAAATTAGTGACAAAATTCATGAGCAGCTAAAGTCGGGTGTTCAAATAACAAAGAAAGTATGTAAAGTTTGTGGGAAAAATTTGTCTTATAAATTTAAGTTTCAAATATGTAATGAATGTCACTTTGAACGAAAAGACAGGAAAGAAAAAAAGAATTCCCGTTATTAATGAGAAGAGGATAACTAACAGGATATCATCCTAATCGTTATCCTCTATTTATATTTAGTTTATCTCTACTTTTCCACTTGAAACATCAATGTTGACTTGGTGTTTACCAGAACCATATACACCGTACATTCCATCTGAATTTTTTTGTAGATCTTTTAGATCAAAATCAGAAGAAATGTGACCACTACCAATACTTCCATTAAGAGTAAAGTCTGCATCAGATGGAAGATGGATTGTTGCTAAACCAGAGTTGATTTCAACATCGATCGAATCAATCAGTTTGTTCATTTCTAGGTTTATTTTCCCAGAGGAAAGATCAGCCTCTACTTTCCCAGTATGTTCTTTAATGGTAAGATTGCCCGAACTCATATCAAAAATCCCAGATTCAGTTGAGATAGATGACAGGTTAACATTTCCTGATGATCCGTCAAGCTCCAAAACATTTGCTGTTAACTTACTAATTTGCACATTGCCCGAACTCATGTCGATTGTTAAAGCATCCAATTTCATCTTTGACTGACCATTGAAAGAAACATTACCTGAGCCACTATCAATAATAAGTTCCTTCTGATAATCCTCTGGAATATATACGGTTATTTCAGTCTTATTAAACATAGAAAATATGTGAAACCATTTTTGAGATTTTGATTCTACAGTAATTGTATCTCCATTCTCTGTTACCACTACTTTCCCTTTTCCTTCTAACTCAGCCCTTACTTGATCTGTATTTTCAGGAATAATTTTCGTGCTAGCTCCAGTAATATCTAATTCAATTTTATCTACTTTATTTGAAACCTTTGCTGAAGAACCATTTCCTCCAAAAACAAACCAAGTAGTGTTTGAATGAATGATGAGGAACAAACCTCCGATAAAAAACAAAAGCAAAAATAATTTTTTCATACTGTTAACCTTTCCTTTCGGTACAATTTGTTGTTATCTCTATCATAAGGAAAAGTAAGGAACACAACAATGAACCCTAGCTTTATTTTAACTAGGGCTTGAGGCGTAGTATATTTATTCTGATCTTTTTCACCACCGTCATGATTTGAAGCTATTTATTTTCTTCCTTCCTTTTTAATAAGTTGGAAACATCTTTTAGATTTTCATCTTCCGCCATCTCAGTTCCAAACGCTAATCTTGAATTCAAAACAGGATTTCTGCTTGCAGAAAAGGATGTGGTGTTTTGACGTTCTCCAACAAAAAGATGAACAAAGATTTCTGCACCTGTAATGATTACAGCAGAAATGATACTTCCCCATGCTACTTGTAGATAGCTTTCAAAAAGGAAGCTTCCGAAAACCCAAACACTAAGATACGTAAGTAAAAAATCAGCAATTGCAGCAGCTCTTTTACCTAACTGAGGCAAAATCACTAATTCACCAACGGCGTATGAAACAATTGTTACGAATAAACTAAAAGAAACAATATCAACGATTGTGGCATCAAAAAACAAATCAAGGCCAATTCCAAAGGCGATAATGCATGTCACAAATTTAATTAATAGTATTGTCGCATGATTCATGTAAAAACCTCCTCATTGGTTATTTTGGTCAAAACAGAAAAGTTCATGCAGTTCTGTTTACTAAAGAAGGAATTTTGGTAGATGTGTAATACATAAAAAAGTTGATTCAACTGAATCAACTTTTCAATTAATGCGTATTATATAAACTTTTATTTTGCTCTATCGATTTTCGTTCCTTTATACTAATTGAATAACGATAGCAAAGTAACCCTATAATACCCAGCCCAAAGTATACAATCGCCATTGCTTTAGATGGAATAAATGCTCCTAGCGTTAATCCGAAGCTACCCAATAACATGGCCACGTTATAAGAAAGATTATCTACTGCCATATATGAAGCTCTTGCTTGTTCATGAACAATTCCAGCTAAAATCGTTTGTCGTACAGGTGAATACATAAGTTCGCCAAGAGTAAACAAAAGAGCTGATAAAACAAGTAAACTGAAGGAATTACTGAATGCAAGTATACTAAAGCTGCAGGCGTAAATAGAGAGACCGATGGTTAAAACCACTTTCGAATTATATTTACTTAACCATTTTGATAAATATAAAGTGGTGCAAACAATCGTAATGGTATTGATGAGCATAATAAGTCCAAACATCTTAATCCCTGTTATTTCAATTGAGAAAAAGTAAGTGTGAAATTCATTTTTTAACCTTACTGCTACATATTTATCAAGCTGAAATTCCAAAGACATTGTGAAAATGGTCGCTAGCACAAATAACATAAAGCCACGATCTTTTATAACGGCAATATAGTGATTGATGATTCCTAATTCCTTTTGAACTATTTTTGAATCTACCGTAGTTTTAGTTAATGTCTCATCAATAAAGAAGATGATAAGAAGCAAAGTGATGCCGCTAACAATAAGAAACAAAAGAAAAAGGAAGAACTTATAATCTTCAAAAAGTAGACCACCAATTGCTGCCCCTAATGCAATCGAAATGTTTCCAGTCCAATAACCGAGACCATAAATAAATGGCCTTTCTTTTTCAGTGCTAATATCAATAATCATTGCATTTGCTGCAGGCCCAATTAAACTAGAGCTCGTGTTACTAAATACAAACATCAAATAGGTAATCCAAACGGAAGTAAACCATGGTGAGTTGACGGATGCCATCACGGATAGTGCGATAACTTGGATCACTTGTGCTATGACCATCATTTTTTTGCGACCGATACGATCTGAAAGAAAACCAGAATATAAACCAACGACAATAGAAATAGAAATGTTAATCATTAGTAGTATTCCAGTCATTCCAGCTCCAACATGAGTACTAAAATAAATGGCCATAAATGGGAGGATGGACATTTGAGTAATGTCAGTGAAAAAATCTGTGATCAATCTGAGTTTTATCGTTGAATGTAAGTCACGAAATTTCATGCTATCTACCTTCTTTCTTCATTTTTTATTATAATGAAAAAAACAAGAAGAAAAACTGTAAACGGTGTTAACATGATTTCGTATTTTAGGAGGAACTATGAATCTTATTGAACATTATGTTAATTTGCGATTAGCCTATCAAGGGTACAAGGAAGAAGAAAACATTGAAACAACAACAGGGGAAATATCGCAATATCTTTCTTGTACGATGCGAAATACAAATATCTCGATGAAGAAAATGATGGAGTTTGGTTATCTTCAATGGAAGCCTCAAAAAGGAAGAGGAAGAAAATCAACTTTACTTTTTTATCTTTCATTGCAAGAAGCCGCTATAAATAATGTGCAAAGATTGCTCACTGAAAAAAATTTTGAAGAAGCATACTCATATATTATGAGTATTCAATTCCCACAATTAATAAAAGAAAAACTATTACATAATATGCACAGTCATTTTGGATTAAAGTCTATCACCCATTCCACAGGTCGACGAGATACATTGAAAATTCCTCAGAGTATGAAAATTCATACGTTAGATCCTGCTTTTGTTGGAATTGTTCATGAAGCTCATATCGTTCAGCATATTTTTGATCCACTTGTTCGCTATGATCGAGAGAGTAAATCGTATACTCCGGGAATTGCCCTAGCCTGGGAAGAGAATGATGGAAAAGAATGGACCTTTTATTTACGCAAAGGTGTAATGTTTCACCACGGTCGAGTACTTCAAGCGAAAGATGTTCAATATACACTGGAGAGACTAAGAACGAATAAAGAAATTCCTTATCACACTCTGTTTGAATGTGTGGAAAACGTAACAATGATTGATGATATTACAATACAAGTTACTTTGAAGAAGCCAAATTATATGTTCCTTGATGTTATGAGTAGTTTCTTTTCATCTATCATTCCACATGACGTAGAAATAGATCTTTTAAAACCGATTGGAACAGGGCCATATCAAGTGGAAAAAAATGAAGAACATCTTCTTGTACTAGAGGCATTTTCTCAACACTTTCAAGGGAGGCCTTTCCTAGATACAATCGAAGTTTGGCATATGCCGAATTTAAAAGAACAACCATATAAGAAAGAGGAAGTAGTTTATTCCGCTGAGCATGAAACAGCTACATACCAAGAGCTTGGAAGCTTTTTTTTCGTATTTAATTTGAAAAAAAATGGTTTTCATCATAATAAAGATTTTCGGGTGGCATTTCAACAAATCATTGACCCTTTGAATCTTGTAGAGAAGCTCGGATATCCAAGGCAATTTCCTGCATATAGTTTTAGGTTAGACAGAAGTAAACAAATCGTTAATCATCTGCATAACGACCTACAGCAAGCAAAAAAATTACTGTCTTTAAGTGGTTATGAGGGACAAATGCTTAAAGTGGCAACATTTAATTTTAAAGAAGCAAAAGAAGACATGGAATGGCTGAAAGTTCACTGTCAGCAAATAGGTCTTAACATTGAGGTGTCGGTCATTCAAGCCTCTGAAATTTATGAGAAAAAGGTATTTGGTCTTTACGATGTTATTTATACGGGTGAAACCTTTGAGATAAACGAGGAGCTTAGTCTTTATATGATGTATTCAAGTGATAATAGTGTGCTTAGAATGGCACTAGATTCTAAAACAAAGCAACAGATCGATGAAAAGCTTAATTGTTTAATATCCTTAGATGATTTAAATAAGCGTTCAGCCGGGTTTCAGAAAATTGAAGATTGGTTAAGAGAAGAAGCATATATTGTTCAGACCTATCACACAATTGAAGAACAAAATTATCATAAGGCATTAAAAGGTATTGAAGTTTCAGGATATGGAATGCCGGATTTACGGTCACTATGGGTCAAACCTGATACAGAGAGTTCATCAAGTTATTCAATTTATATTCCGTAGGTAATTAAATTTTTAAAAATATAGAAAATGAAATAAGGAGTGAATCTTGTTGATAAGATCCGAAGGTATTCATCATGTTAGTCTTTCTGTAACAGATTTAAAAAAAGCGAAACAATTTTATGGATCAGTTCTAGGCTTTAAAGAAATAGAGCGACCGAAATTTGACTTTCCAGGTGCATGGTATCAAATTGGGCCTCAGCAACTACATTTAATTGTGGATGAAGGTTCTTCAACACTACGAAAAGTCAATGATTTGAACTCAAGAGAAGGTCACTTTGCTGTTAGAGTAAAAGATTATGAGGAAACTCTTGAACACTTGAAAGAACAAAGAGTTCAAATTTTGGAAAAACCAAAAAGTAAAAGTGGATTTGCGCAAATTTTTTGTATGGACCCTGATTTTAATTTAATTGAATTTAATGTAGATCAAGAAACGATGAATAAGTGAAGTGTTGGGGCATGAAGATCATAACGAGTGTGGATTGCTTAGGGGATGTACATCATCAAAGTAATGAAGACCATAACGAGTGTGGATTGTTTGAATGATGTACTTCAATAGGGTGATGAAGACCATTTCAGTCAATCATCCCTATAAAAATGTACTTCATGAATGAAAAACGTTCTTTTTGGAAAATGACATGTCAATTTTGCCCCTTATTCCCCTTATTTTGAGTGGATAAAAAAGGATGAGCACATGCTAAGCTCATCCTTTATCCTTTATTTTACATTCAAAAACTTCACACAAACCGGATCAGGAACAGATACTTGTGAGTCGAGCAAACGAAGTTTCCCTGATTCTGTATCTCGTGCAAATAATACAAGGTTACTACTTTCTTGGTTAGATGCTACAATGAATTTTTCAGTAGGGTCCAGCGCGAAATCACGAGGCCAATTTCCTTCTGTTGATGTAAATTCTATAAATGAGAGTTCACCATTTTCTTGATTTACACTATAAACAGCAATGCTATCATGCCCGCGGTTGCCAGCATAAACAAAACGGCCGTCAGATGAAATGTGTATCGCACTGCCTTGACTATTGTCCGTGAAATCTTCAGGAATGGCTGGGCTGTATTGAAGCTCTGTGAACACGCCTGTGTCAGAGGTATAGCTTAATGTGATCACTTCATTACTTAATTCTGTCATCACATAAGCATATTTTCCATTCGGATGGAATGTTATATGTCTTGGGCCACTACCAGCTTTCACAAGTAATGTATGAGCTTCTTCCAGCTGTCCATTGTTAATTTTATAAGTGATAATTTTATCAATTCCTAGATCAACTGCAACGACATATTTTTCATCAGGAGTGAAGCCTGAATAGTGAGTATGAGGTTTTTCTTGCCTTTCATGTGGTCCCTGGCCAGTATGTTCATTAACCGAAACAACAGAATTGATCGAGCCATCTTCATTCGTTAAAAAGGATTCTACTGTTCCTTTGTGGTAGTTAGCCGTCACAACTTGTTTGTTTTGACTGTCTACACTTACGTGACATGGTGAAGCACCGTCAAGCAGCTGTTGATTAATTGCTGTAAGATCACCTGTTGTACTGTCAACTGCAAAAGAGGCTACACCGCCTTGGTTTCCTTCTTTTACTACTGCATAAAGATTTTTGTTGTCTTTACTTAGATTTACATATGTAGGGTTGTCCAATTCAGCGACAGCTTTACTATCACTTAGTTTTCCTGCATCTGTATCTAAGGTAAAGCTGTAAACTCCTTTACTATCACCTTTTGTGTATGTACCAACATAACCGATAAATTTTGCCAATTTTTTATCTCCTTTCAAATGTGCTATTTCTCATTATAGCGTTAGTTTAATCTGTTCAACAACATTATTGGCTGATTTTTATGGTATTTAGCCTATGAGTTTCAACTATACTCTAAAAGCATTCAATACGAGAAAACTATTTTTAAAAAGATTCTATCAATTTATCAGCCTATGCTAATATAATAGTATTTATATGAAAATGGAAAGGAAGTAAAGTTTCATGCTAAGGCGGTTTTATTCGTACTATATTCCTCATAAAAAATTATTTATTATTGATTTTAGTAGCGCTATTATCGTAGCTCTTTTGGAGTTAGCATTTCCATTAGCGGTTCAGTGGTTTATTGATTCATTGCTTCCTAGCGAAAACTGGTCTGCAATAGTTTCTGTTAGTATAGCGTTGCTTTTGTTATATATTATTAGCACATTCTTACAATATATCGTGAACTATTGGGGACATATGCTTGGAATTAATATTGAGACAGATATGAGAAAACAATTGTTTCAACATGTGCAAAAGCAATCATTTAAGTTTTTTGACAATACCAAAACAGGAAATATTATGAGCCGAATTACAAATGACCTCATGGATATCGGCGAACTTGCGCATCATGGACCAGAAGATTTATTTATTTCCATTATGACCTTTGTAGGGGCCTTTTGGATTATGTTCACCGTAAATGTAAAGCTTGCGTTAGTTGCATTGTTTATTTTCCCGTTTTTAGGATGGCTTATGGTTATAAGTAATTTAAAGATGAATCATGCCTGGAAGAAAATGTACGGTGAAATTGCTGATGTAAACTCACGGGTAGAGGATAGTGTTTCTGGTGTTCGAGTTGTGCAATCTTTTACAAATGAAAAATTCGAAAATGAACGTTTTTCAGTAAATAATTTAAAATTTCGTAAAGCTAACCTTGGTGGATATAAAGTAATGTCCTTTAGTTTATCAGGGATTTATATGATGACAAGATTTGTTACATTAGCTGTTCTCGTAGTAGGGGCATGGTTAAGTTACACAGGACAATTAACATATGGTGAGCTTGTTGGATTTGTTTTGTATGTGAATGTATTGTTTAAACCAATCGATAAAATCAGTGCTTTAATGGAATTGTATCCAAAAGGAATGGCTGGATTTAAACGTTTTACAGAGTTGCTTGACATGGACCCTGATGTAAAGGATGTAAATGACGCAGTTGAAGTAAAATCATTACGAGGGGATATAGCGTTCAATGAGGTCACCTTTGGTTATGATCAACATAAACGCGTATTAAATAATATCAATCTATCCATTTCAACTGGAGAAACCGTTGCATTTGTTGGTCCATCAGGAGCAGGGAAAACCACAATTTGTTCATTAATTCCACGATTTTATGATGTAGAATCTGGAGAAATAAAAATTGATGGCATTGATATACGGAATATGACAAAGCATTCTCTGCGTTCACAGATTGGAATTGTGCAACAAGATGTGTTTTTGTTTACAGGTACCTTAAGAGAAAATATCGCTTATGGAAAACTTAATGCTACTCAAGCGGACATTGAAGAAGCAGCAAAACGTGCACATCTAGAAAGCTTCATCGAATCACTACCGTTTGGCTACGATACTCAAATTGGTGAAAGAGGCTTAAAGTTATCAGGTGGACAAAAACAAAGAATTGCCATTGCAAGAATGTTCTTGAAAAATCCACCTATCTTAATATTGGATGAAGCAACGTCAGCATTAGATACCGAAACAGAGCTTATCATTCAAAAAGCACTAACAGAGCTATCAAAAAACAGAACAACTCTTGTCATTGCTCACCGTCTTGCTACAATTCGAAACGCGGATCGTATTGTTGTTGTAACTGAGGACGGAATAGCGGAACAAGGGAAACATGATGAATTGATTGAACAAGGCGGGATTTTTGCTAATCTTCATCGTGTTCAATTTCAGAGATAAGATGGGGCATTTTTTGTTCCATCTTTTTTACTAATTTTTTTAAAAAATTGGTTGCGATTACAGTTCAAATATACCAAGGGAAGGTGCATTTTTCTTGGTTTTTTCAATTATTCGACTTCTTTAAAACAGATTGACATGGCATACTAACTTCTGTATTTTATTTAAGTATGTTTTTTTAGGAGGAAGTTATGAATAGTAATAATACACAACAAGTTAAAATTACAACAGCAGATCCCTCAGCGTTAGGTTTATTTGGACTGGCAATGGTAACGCTCGTTGCTTCTTCACAAAAGTTAGGGTTAACAGATGGAGTTTCATTTATTTTACCATGGGCATTCTTCTTAGGTGGACTAGCTCAATTATTCGCATGTGTTCAAGATGCTAAACATAACAACATCTTTGGGACAACTGCATTTGGAGCTTTTGGTCTATTTTGGTTCGGTGTTGGAATGTCTTGGTTAATTCAATTAGGAGCATTTGGTGAAGAACTAGCAGCAAATGCTGATCCAAAGCAGTTAGGTGTCGCATTCATCGGTTACCTAATCTTTAGCGTTTATATGACAATAGGTGCAATGGAAACTCATAAGGTATTATTTTTCATTTTTGTTTTCATCGATTTCTTGTTCATCGGCTTATCTTTAAGCACGCTTGGTGTGATGCCTGAGGCAACACATATGCTTGCCGCCGTTTCAGAATTAATCATCGCCTTGCTATCTTTTTACGGATCTGCAGCTGTTGTTTTAAATACACATTTCGGCCAAGTTGTCTTACCGATTGGGAAGCCGTTTGGTTTATTTAAAAAGTAAAAGAAATGGAGGCTGACATTTGTTAGTCTCCATTTTATTTGTCGTATATTGTAGAATCGTTGATAAGTTAGGTGAAATCGAAGGTGAATTCCTCAGAATCGAGGATAAGTCACCAGAAATCGAAGGTAAACTCCCAAGAATCGAAGTTAAATCTTAGAAATAAGGGTTAGTCCACTTGTAAACCTGAGCTAGATATCCATTTATTCCTCATTTTCTTCACCCATAAAAGGTTTATTTACAAAGTAGTACATCCATCCCATTAAAACTCCACCACCAATTAAATTTCCAATTGTTACAGGAATCAAATTATGAATAACTCCAGCGAGCGTAAAACTTTCAGGTGGATTAGAAACAAAAGCAATAGCAAACGTGCACATATTTGCAATACTATGTTCATATCCAGAAATGAAGAAGCAAAACACAAATAACATCATCGTAAATAGCTTAGCTCCATCTCCTTGAAGTTTCATTGGGATAAAAAATGCCAAACAAACCAACCAGTTACACAGAATTCCTCGAAAAAATAACTCATAGGTAGGAAGATGAACTTTTTTATCAGCGACACTCAATAAAAAACCTGTTGTTTCTTTATCTGAAAATAATCCAGTTGAAAAAATAAAAAATGCAAAAAAACATGCTCCTAAAATGTTTCCAATATAGCTTGTGGTCCAAAGCTTAATTACTTCAGCCCAACGCATTTTCTTTTGAAAAGCTGTGTAAGAGAAATAGAATGTGTTCCCAGTAAACAAATCACCACCACCATAAGCGATTAAGATAATGGCAGCACCAAACGTTAGTGCTGCAATAGGGTAAGCAAAGGGAGAATGCTCAATATAAAAGAAATTTCCTGCCTTGAAAGCAACAATAACTCCAAAACCAATAAACATGCTAGCAAGCATTGAACGTAATAGGTATCGAAGCGGACTTTTATGAAAGATCTTATGTTTCTTTAGAGCTAGCTTCTCAACTTGCAGTAAAGCCTTATTTTCCAAGTCATTCACGCTCCAAATATATGTATTTAGGATTTAAATTTTAATGAAAAATTGAAAGAATTAATGTGATGAAAGTCACTATTATTGTTCTTTTAAAAATTTTTTTTATAAATAATTTAAAAATAAAACGGAAAAGTTGTTCGAGTGTTATTATATTGAAATTGTAGTTTATTATTGAAAACGCTTATTTTTAGATACTTTAATTTAAATATAGTTATATTTATATATCTATTTTTGTATATATGTGCATATTTATACATAAAGATGTCAAGTTGAGTCAAGAATTACCCATAAGATACAATTGGAAAAAAAGGAGGGGTTTGGATGAAAAATCATATTTCAATCATAGGGGTACCAATGGATTTAGGACAATCAAGACGTGGAGTAGATATGGGTCCTAGTGCTATTTGTTATGCAGGTGTTGTGGAAAGGTTAGAAGAGCTAGATTATGAGATTCATGATAAAGGAGATATAGAGATTGGCAGACCAGGTAAAGATGAAGAAGCAACTCTTGGAAATAACCTCAAATATTTAAAGGCTGTTACGATAGCAAGTGAAAAACTTGCTGAATCAGTTGATGAGGTTGTAGCAAAGGGATCATTTCCATTAGTGTTTGGTGGTGATCATAGCATTGCAATTGGTACACTAGCTGGAATTGCTAAGCATTATGATAACCTGGGTGTCATTTGGTATGATGCACACGGAGATTTAAATACAGGAGACACCTCTCCATCAGGTAATATTCATGGAATGCCTTTAGCAGTAAGTTTAGGTATAGGTCATCCAGATTTAACCAATATAGCTGGATATTCCCCGAAAATTAAGCCGGAAAACATCGTGATCATTGGTGCCCGTTCTTTAGATGAAGGAGAGAAAATACTTATCCGTGAAAAAGGGATTAGAGTTTATACAATGCATGAAATTGATCGTTTAGGTATGACAAAGGTAATGGAAGAAGCAATCGATTATTTAAAAGCTAGAAACATAGATGGAGTACATTTATCGCTTGATTTAGATGGACTTGATCCGGATGAGGCACCAGGAGTTGGAACGCCAGTTTTAGGTGGAATTAGTTATAGAGAAAGTCACTTAGCAATGGAAATTTTAGAAGAATCAAAATTAATAACTTCTGCTGAATTTGTAGAGGTTAATCCAATCTTAGATGAAAAAAATAAAACAGCTACTGTCGCGGTAGCTTTAATGGGCTCACTTTTTGGTGAAAAATTATTATAACAGACCGAAGGGGATTATCCCCTTCATCAGTTTTATTTAAGTTTAAATTTTCTTAAACGATATTGAAGACTCTGTCTACTAATTTGTAACGTCTTTGCGGTTTGGGAGATATTATAGTCGTGCTCTTTTAATATTTTTTCAAGATATTCTTTTTCGCGATTTGTCATATAGTCTTCAAGTGTTAGGAGTTCTTTTGATTCTTCTTTATCCTTTTCGTAGAATTGATTTTCATCATATACAGCTGGATCAACTAGTTCAGTACCTTTTTGTCTAAAGGAAATTGGTAAATGTGGAACGTCAATGATTACTTCTTCAGGCTCCATCAAATTCATTGCACCTTCAATGATGTGTTCAAGTTCGCGGACATTTCCAGGCCAATCATAGACTTCAAACAAAGCTAATACATGTTTGCTGATGCTTTTTACGTTCATGTCAAATAAATGATTAAATTTTTTCAAAAATGACTGTGCAAGTGTTTGAATATCATCCTTACGTTCCCTTAGTGGAGGGATGAATAATGAAACAACGCTTAATCGATAAAAAAGATCCTTTCGTAAATGACCATTAGCAATAGCGTCAATTGGGTCTTCGTTAATTGTTGCTATAACTCTAACATCAATTTTCTTATCTTTTGTATCTCCGACTCTTCTGATGGTTTTTTCTTGAAGAGCACGAAGGAGTTTTGCTTGAAGAGTTGGATTTAACGAGTTGATTTCATCAAGAAGCAACGTTCCGCCCTCAGCTTGCTCGAATAAACCTGGTCTTTCAATTGATCCGGTAAACGCGCCTTTTTTTGTGCCAAAGAGAATCCCTTCTATTAAACTTTCAGGCAATGCAGCACAATTTTGGCTAATAAATGGATAGGAGGAACGCTTACTCCCATTATGAATACTTTGGGCAAAAAGCTCTTTTCCGGTGCCGGTTTCACCGACAATAAGGATTGAAGATGAAGTTCTTGTTGCTCGTTTACTAGCTTCAATAACTTCTGCAATCTTTATACTTTTTCCAATAATGTGATCAAACGTGAATTTTGTGTCTCCCTTTTTAAGGATATTATCTCTAATAATTCGCTCAAGGTTTGTAATATCCTTGGCTACTTCGATTGCTCCGCATATTTGCTGAGTAGAATCATATAAAGGGCAGGTATCATTAATTGTCGTAATTTCTTGACCATTGTGGGTAAAATACGTTTGTTTTGACTTCTTTGTAGCATTACCTCGTAGAGCTGAAATGAGAGTGCTCTCAGTCTCATTATTAAATTTAAACAGTTCAAGAATATTTTTGCCGTGTACGTTATTTGGATCCATCTCTTCAATATCAGCCATTTTTTTATTATATATAATTGTTTTACCATCTTTATTTACTACATGTATTCCGATGTCGATCATATTCACCAAAGTTTGAATAATGGCTTGCATTTCAGCATTCGTTAAATTTTCTATTTTCATTTTTTTCCACCCTCCTAGAATAAGAATAGATCATATAAAAGAGGGGGTGCAATGATAATTTGCACAAAAGTAATTATGGTGAGTTGATGGTGTAAAAAAAATTTGCGATAGGATGCTGAGTAACCAATGAAACTAGGGGAATTAATGTTGGCATAGATATTGCATAATAGATAGATAAGAAATGACTTATTAGTTACAAGGAGGAATATACAATGACAACAAAAACAGAACAAGTGATTACTCAGACAGAACAATTTGGTGCAAAAAACTATAATCCTCTACCAATTGTTATATCAAAAGCAGAGGGAATATGGGTGGAAGATCCTGAAGGTAACAAATATTTGGATATGTTAAGTGCTTATTCAGCCGTTAACCAAGGCCATAGACATCCTAAGATTATTCAGGCATTAAAAGATCAAGCGGACCGCGTTACCTTAACATCCCGTGCTTTTCATAATGATCAGTTAGGTCCATGGTATGAGAGAATTGCAAGAATCACTAAAAAGGAAATGGCACTACCAATGAATACAGGTGCTGAGGCTGTGGAAACAGCTATAAAAGCAATAAGACGATGGGGATATCAGGTGAAAGGGATTGCTGATAATCAAGCTGAGATTATTGCTTGTGAAGGTAACTTTCATGGACGTACGATGACAGCTGTTTCTTTATCCTCTGAAGAAGAGTATCGTAAAGGATTTGGGCCGATGTTGCCAGGAATTAAACTAATTCCTTATGGTGATGTAGAAGCTCTAAAAGCAGCGATTACCCCGCAAACAGCAGGATTTCTTTTCGAGCCAATTCAAGGTGAAGCCGGAATTAATATTCCGAGAGAAGGGTTTTTAAAAGAAGCATATCAAGTATGTAAAGATAACAATGTTTTGTTTGTAGCCGATGAAATTCAAGCTGGATTAGCGCGATCTGGAAAAATGTTTGCTTGCGATTGGGAAGATGTTGTACCTGATATGTATATTTTAGGGAAAGCACTAGGTGGGGGAGTTTTCCCAATTTCATGTGTGGTAGCTAATCGTGATGTTTTAGGCGTATTTAACCCTGGCTCACACGGATCTACATTTGGAGGTAATCCTCTTGCATGTGCTGTTTCAATTGCTGCACTTGATGTGATAGAGGAAGAAAATCTAGTTGATCGTTCATTGAAGCTAGGAAACTATTTTGTGGAACGCCTAAAAGAAATTAACAATCCTATTATTAAAGAGATAAGAGGCAGAGGCTTGTTTATTGGGGTAGAGTTAACGGAGCCTGCACGTAGTTATTGTGAAAAGTTAAAGGAAAATGGTTTATTGTGTAAAGAAACACATGATACTGTTATTCGTTTTGCCCCACCATTAGTTATAAATGAAGAGGAGCTAGATTGGGCGATTGATCGTATTAAGCGTGTATTATCATAAGTGTTTTAAGAGCTCGTCAATTATATCTTATTAAGAAACTTTATAAGCTTTTATTCCATATGAGGTGATGACAATTGAATACAACTATTCAAAAAAATGAGGTTTTAAACTTATTTTCATCCACGCAAGTCGTAATTAAAGAAGCCTTAAATCATTTAGGATATCCAGAAGAAATGTACGAATTATTAAAAGAACCATTAAGAATGTTGACAGTTAGAATTCCAGTCAAAATGGATAATGGGTCAACAAAGATTTTTACCGGCTATCGAGCACAGCATAATGATGCTGTAGGACCGACTAAGGGTGGGATTCGTTTTCATCCTCATGTTGACGAGGATGAGGTAAAGGCCCTATCGATGTGGATGAGCTTGAAATGTGGAATTGTCAGTCTCCCGTATGGAGGTGGAAAAGGTGGAATTGTTTGTGACCCCAGAAATATGTCTCAAACGGAATTAGAGCGGCTTAGCAGGGGATACGTACGTGCTATTAGTCAAATTGTTGGACCAACCAAAGATATACCAGCCCCTGATGTTTATACAAATTCACAAATTATGGCTTGGATGGTTGATGAATATAGTCGTTTACGTGAGTATGATTCACCAGGATTTATCACAGGGAAACCTTTAGTATTGGGCGGATCTCATGGTAGAGAAAAGGCAACAGCACTTGGTGTAACCATCTGTATCGAAGAAGCTGCAAAGAAAAAGGGTATCGAGCTTAAAGGAGCAAAAGTTGTTATTCAAGGCTTTGGAAATGCAGGTAGCTTTTTAGCGAAAATGATGAATGATGCAGGGGCTATAGTGATTGGTATTTCAGATGCTTATGGAGCCTTGTATGATCAGAATGGATTAGATATAGAGTATCTATTGGATAGAAGAGATAGTTTTGGTACAGTAACAACACTTTTCAATGAAACGATTTCAAATGAAGAGCTCTTAAAGTTAGAATGTGATATTTTAGTCCCAGCAGCTATATCAAATCAAATTACTGTAGAAAATGCAAATGATATAAATGCTAAGATTGTTGTAGAAGCAGCTAATGGTCCAACTACCTGGGAAGCAACAAAGATACTATCTGATAAAGGTATATTACTCGTACCTGATGTGTTGGCAAGTGCTGGTGGTGTAACTGTTTCTTATTTTGAATGGGTGCAAAATAATCAGGGTTATTACTGGTCAGAAGTAGAGGTATTACAAAAGTTAAATAAAGTATTAATTGAATCTTTTAATCAAGTCTATGAACTTGCTGAGTCCAGAAATGTTAACATGAGGTTAGCGGCCTATATGGTTGGAGTTCGAATGATGGCTGAAGCATCAAGATATAGAGGATGGGTTTAAGAAAAGGCTTTTTATACTTGTTATAAATGAGGAGTGGAAGGTTAGTATGAATCATATTTATTCTATTGAAAGTCTTGATGATGGAGTTGTCTCACAAGTTTGTATTAATGAAAATGAGTATGTTTATGAATGGGAAACACTTTTTCAGATAAAAACAGATAAAGGAAATGTAGTTAATATAACAATTGGTGCTAGTGGGCTAGTAAAGGATATTTCTGTGAAGGCTGGAGATCCTGTATACAGGTGTTCATTCTTAGCTAGATTGCATGATGATAATAAAATAACTGGGTCTGATTAATTGAAAAGTTTTTAGACTCAAAAAATCAATAAAGAAGCCCCGTTCCAGTTCTGGAATAGGGCTTCTTTTCTTTAGTTAATCTATCTTATCAAAAATAAAGATTAAAATACGATGTGTGCCATTAGCACAATAATTGGTAGAGAAATAATTGTACGTTGAAGGAAGATCATCACTAAATCAAGAAAAGAAACCGGGAGTTTAGATCCTAATAGCAACCCTCCGACCTCTGACATATATATTAATTGTGTGATCGATAAACAGCCAATGACAAAACGTGTCATTTCACTTTCAATTCCACTTCCAATGATAGCAGGCAAAAACATATCTGCAAATCCAATCACCATCGTTTGTGATGCTTCTGCAGCCTCAGGAATTTGCATCATCTCCAATAATGGAATAAATGGAGTACCAAGAATACTGAATAATGGAGTGTATTCAGCAATGATTAGTGCAAGTGTACCGATTGCCATAACAATTGGTAAAACACCTAACCACATATCAACTACATTCTCAACTCCACCTTTTATGACATTCGAATACTTAACTTTTTTTGCTTCTTGAACAGCACGGTTGACCCCCCATTTGAAGCTTGACACACCAGGAGGAATTAGCTCATCCTCTTTTTCGACTTCACCAATATAAGTATTAGATTTGCGTGATAAGGGAGGGATTCTTGGACTGATAAGTGCACATGCGATACCTGCAAGTACAATAGTTAGATAAAAACTGCCAAAGTATGCTTCCAACTCTAAATACGACATAATGACGATTGTAAAGGTAATGGATACAACGGAAAAGGTTGTACCGATGACCGCTGCTTCGCGTTTTGTATAATAGCCATCTTCATATTGTTTATTAGTTAAAAGTACTCCTATCGTACCATCACCGAGCCAAGAGGCTAAGCAATCAATAGATGATCGTCCAGGAAGTGTGAATAGTGGTCTCATTACTTTTGTGAAAAGTGCTCCACATAACTCTAATAATCCAAAATCGAGAAGCAGCGGTAGAAGTATACCTGCAAAGAGAAAGACTGAAAACAAAACAGGAATTAAATCGTATAAAAGCAATCCACCTGTATTTTCACTCCACACAGCGGAAGGACCTATACGAAATAAAGCAGATACTGAGAAAATCATCCCTAATACTCTCGTTATTTGCCAAATCCAGGAAACATTAAAAAGTTTATTTAAAAATGATTGGTTGATTATTTTTTTTGGTTGAAAAACCTTCGTATACAAAGAGACTACAGCAGTTAAAAATATAATAAATGTTGCGATAAAGGGTAATGTTTCTCCGAGAAGAGTTTGAATAAAATTTGCTAGTAGAGCAACTGTAACAGATATTTCTCCGTTAATTGATATAGGAATGACAAAAAGTAAAATTCCTAGTAATGATGGAATAATGAACTGTAAATAATCGATTGTCTTATATGTATTTCTTTGCTCAACTTCCTTTTTTAACATTTTTTCCACAAAAACACCTCTCCTTTTATACGTGTTCTCCGACGTATTAACTAATCTTAAATATGAAGCTTCTTAAGGTCTTTATCGTATATTTGATAAAAACCCTTCTTAATCTCTAAGTAAACCTAATATCGTATTTCTACTAAATATCATGCAATTTTTATGCCAAGAAAGAACCAATCTATTTTCTCACTTATTTTATTTGAAAGAAAGATAAAATGCCAAATAAGGTGGCATTTATGTGCAAAAAAATTTTGCTGATGAAATGTTTTCTTTTAAAATAAAGTGGATATATCTAACAGTTTGCTATAATAATTAACGTTTTATTAATAGTCCTTAGTAGTATATAATAATGAAAGCAGTTGTACGAATAAGTTATACGGTAACATACAAGCTGAAAGTGGTGACATAATGGCGCAACAAACGAAAGTCGGGATGGTAAAACAAAAAATTAAAGAATGGATTAATGAGGGAAAGGTTTTACCAGGGGAAAAGATTTATTCGGAAAATGAACTTGTCAAAATGTTTGAAGTTAGTAGACATACAGTTAGACAAGCTGTAGGAGATTTGGTACATGAGGGGTATTTATATCGAGAACAGGGTGCAGGAACGTTTGTCGCAAACCGCAGAACAGAAGCTAAACGTATGCCTCCAACCGGTAAAAATATTGGTGTTATAACAACATATATTACTGATTACATATTTCCATCCATTATTAAAGGAATTGAATCACATCTCTCACAACAAGGTTATTCGTTAACCTTTGCTTGTACTGATAACAATCCTGAAAAAGAAAGGCAATGCCTTGAAACAATGATAAATAGAAATGTAGATGGCTTGATTGTAGAACCAACTAGAAGTAGTAGTTATAATCCAAATTTACATTACTATCTGCAAATGGAGCAAAATAATACACCTTTTTTAATGATCAATCAGTACTACCCACAATTAAATCCGCCGCATATTATTTTAGACGATGAAAAAGGTGGATATATTGCAACAGATCATCTTATTGGTCTAGGTCATCGAAAGGTGATCGGCTTATTCAAAAGTGATGATATTCAGGGTTTAAATCGTATGCAGGGGTTCATTAGAGCTTTTAGAGAAAAGAATATTGCGTTCTTTCCTGAAATGATTATTACGTATACAACAGAGCAAAAAGAAGAGGAGTTTCTAAACAAACTTAAAGGTGTTCTATTATCTGGCGAAAGACCAACTGGAATTGTGTGTTATAACGATGAGGTAGCTATTAGTGTTCTTAATTTATTGCGTGAACTAGGACTAAAGGTTCCTGAAGATATTTCTATTGTAGGTTATGATGATTCTTATTTAGCTGAAGCTTCTGAGACAAAGATTACGTCTGTAACTCATCCGAAAATGGAAATGGGAGTTGAAGCGGCAAAATGGGTTGTTTCTGCAGTAGAAAATAGAGATAAAGCTGGTACTTATCAAAAAGTTTATCAGCCTGAATTAGTTATTCGAAGTTCAACCAAAGCTATTTCAAAATAAAGCCTACTCTTTTTTTATTATTTAAAAAGGGATATAGAGATACGGGAGTGCGGGATATGAATAGTATAAAAAATTCTGAAGCAGTTTTTTTCGATTTGGACGATACTTTATATGATTCATTATTGCCTTTCCAAAACGCCCTTGAATATTATCAAGTTGGTTTACCTCGTTCAAAGGCAGAAGAGTTTTATAAAAAAGTCAGACATTATAGTGACCTACTTTGGAAGGAACATGTAAAAGGTGAATTAAGTCTTGAAGAGTTAAGAATACAACGACTAACACGTACATTCTTAGATTATCAAATATCTATTACAGACGATCAAGCATTGGCTATACAAGAGCGTTATGAACAAGAGCAACAACAAATAAAGCCATTTGGAACTGTTCTCTTATTGTTAAAGCAATTAATAGAAACTAAACCGTTTGTTGGAGTTATTACAAACGGACCTGTGAACCATCAAATGAACAAGTTAAAGGCACTAAAAATAGATCAGTTAATTCCAATTGAGCACATTTTTATTTCAGATGGAATTGGAATGGCTAAGCCTGATAGCCGTGTGTTTGAACATGTTCATACGAAAATGAATATTAACCCAGGTAAATGCCTGTACATCGGAGATACTTGGGAAAATGACATTGTTCCGCCGATTGAAGTAGGATGGAAGTGTGTTTGGTTTAATCATCGAAATCGACAACCACAAACAAAGCATGTACCAAATGAGATTATTATGAATGAAAAAGAGTTTTTACTTTTTGATGAAAAACAAGGGCGTAATTAAACCCTTGTTTTTTGTTTTTATAAGAAAATAATGATTCAATTTCTTTCATTCTTCAACTGTTGCTCAGCTAGCTTAATCATTTCTCGGACCATATCGCCACCAAGCTTGCCACCAACTTTACCGGCTTGTTTGGATAATAACTTTCCATTGTCCCCCTCATGCAAAGGAATTCCTAATTCTTTTGCTGCTTCATATTTAGCCTGCTCCGGTTTAGTTGTATTTGTAACTCTTGCTTTTAATTGGTTTACTTGTTCTCTTGCCTCAGGGACAAGTAACTTATTTCTATTTGCCATTATATAACCCCCTTGATATCAGTTTCCCTATCGTAAGTTTTTTCTATGAGAAAATATTTTATTAATATTTTTCTGTCATAAATGAATGATTTTTATTACTTAATAAGTCAACAATAAAAAATAGTAATAAGAAAAAGGAGGATTTTCATTGAAACATTGTCATGATTTTTTAAAAAGTAAAAGGTGGCTTGATCAAGACCTTGATTCAAGATATATAAATGTTGAGCATCCTTATGCGATATTGCTTTCAGAAGATGAGGGTCAAATCACATTAAGAGGAAATGCAGGGGACGATAACGGTCAAAACGGAGAAGAAATATTCACGTTTACATCTTTAGAACAATTACAGGAGTGGTTTGAGAATAATATAGGTGAGTAGTCCCGAAGATCTCTTGTTCTTATGCTATAGTAAAAATAAAGAAAACTTGTCAATTGATAGGCGTGTGTTGGATGGTACCAATACACTTTATTCTTAATATTGAAGATTACGTGTTTCATGATTTTTTCTGACAAAGTTTTCTTAAATAAGAACTGTAGAAGAGAGTGGGCTATATGACTAAAAAGCTATACTACGATGATGTTTATCAAACTGAATTTTCATCGAAAGTGATTAAGAGCAACCATGATGAATCCGGCTATTTTGTTGTATTACAAGAAACTGCCTTTTATCCAACAGGTGGTGGGCAACCATTTGATAAAGGAACATTACATGATATAAACGTGCTAAGGGTGGAAGAGGTTGATGGTGAGATTCGTCACTATATGGAAACTAGTATAAATGTGAAAGAAGTAAACGGTGTGATTGATTGGGATCGAAGGTTTGATCATATGCAACAACATGCCGGGCAACATATTCTAACTGCGGCTTTTGAGGACAACCTAGGCTATAAAACATTAAGCTTTCACCTTGGTGAAGAAATATGTGCGATCGATCTTGATACGTCATCCCTTACAGATGAAGAAATACATATAGCGGAAACATTGGCAAATAAAATCATCTTAGAGAATAGACCCATTTTGACAAAATGGGTGGATAAAAAAGAGGAATTATCAGGTTTCCACCTTCGGAAAGAATTAGCCGTTAGTGAAGACATTCGTCTTGTGATAATTCCAGAATATGATTACAACGGCTGTGGTGGAACTCACCCTAGATCAACAGGTGAGGTTAGCTTATTAAAAATACTAACAAGTGAAAAACAGAAAAAATATACGCGTGTTCAGTTTGTTTGTGGTGGTAGAGTAACAAGACAGCTTCATCAAAAAAATGAAGTAATACAAACATTGACAACACAATTAAGTGCTCGGCAGGAAATGATTCCTAATGCTGTTTTAAGGCTTTTACATAATACTAAGGAATTAGAAGAGCAGGTAAAAGACTTATCAAATAAATTAATTCGATATGAAGTAAAAGAAAGATTAGACAATGCGGTAAAATGGAATGGATTTTTTTTAATTTCTACCATATTTCAAGATCGTACATTAAGTGAATTGCAAACTTTAGCAAGGGACTTAATTACATATCCAGATGTTATTGTTATGTTTATAACTGAACATCAAGAGAAGCTACAACTTGTTTGTGCTAGAAGTGAAAATACTAACATTAATGTGAATTCTGTCTTAAAAGAGGTATTACCGTTGATTAACGGTAAAGGTGGAGGAAAGCCTTTCTTTGTACAAGGAGGCGGAGATCGAATGTTACCACCAGATCAGGTGATGGAAGAGCTAATGAGAGTGTTAACTCATCAGGTATTGTAAGGTGATTTAGCCTAAGTGTAAGAGTGTGCTTCAATGACTGTTTTAACAATAGAATTAAAAAGGAGACGATCAAGTTGAAAATAATCGTTGCTCCAGATTCATTTAAAGGATCAATTTCAGCGTATGATATTTGTCAAGCCGTTAAAGAAGGAATTCTACGCGTTCATCCAAATGCAAAAATTTGTCTCCTGCCTCTAGCTGATGGAGGGGAAGGGACTGTTGACAACCTGGTGGCTGCGTGTAATGGTCAGTTGAATCGTGTTAATGTCCGTGGTCCTTTAAATGCAGAAGTTAATGCAGTTTATGGGGTTTTAGGTGATAAAAAAACAGTTGTGATTGAGATGGCACAAGCATCAGGACTTCCCCTTTTAAAAGATACAGAAAAAAATCCGATGATTTCAACTAGCTTTGGTACTGGTGAACTAATAAAGCACGCCTTAGACGCGGGTTATCGTCAATTCATTATTGGACTTGGTGGTAGCACAACAAATGATGGTGGTGTTGGAATGCTTAGGGCACTAGGAGTAGAATTCTATAATAGCTTTAATGAAGTCCTAAAAGATGGTGGTGCTTCCTTAATAGATCTTGCGTTTTATGATGACACAAATTTAGATCCAAGATTATTTGAGTCAACAATAACAATTGCTAGCGATGTAACAAATCCTCTTTGTGGACCGAATGGTGCATCAGCAGTTTTTGGACCTCAAAAAGGAGCCACACCAGAAATGGTACATCAGCTTGATCAAGCTTTGTTTCATTTTAGTGAAATTGTGTTAAAGCAAAAAAATATCAATATGAGAGAGTTTGTTGGTGGAGGTGCTGCTGGAGGTATGGGAGCTGCACTAATTGCCTTTTGTAATGCAAAACTAAGATCAGGAATTGATGTAATATTAGAAGTAAGTCAGTTTGATAATTTGCTAGATCAAACTGATTTACTTATCACAGGTGAGGGGAAATTAGATTCGCAAACATTATCCGGGAAAGTAATAAAAGGAGTTGCGAATAAAGCTAGAGAAAAGAAGATTCCAGTTATAGGTCTCTGTGGAACAATTCAACTGAGCCAAAAAGAGCTAGATGAATTAGGAATATATGCTGCCTTTTCAATTGTTCCTGGCCCTTGCTCCTTAGAGGAAGCTTTTGAACATTCTGCCCAGTGGATTGCTGATCGTGCTGAATCTATTATGAAATTGCTTACCTTACCTATAATCACTATTAAAAAGAGTTAATAGGCAAGCAACATGAATTTATAAAAAGGTTTATCCCTAAAGTAATGGGGTGGAAAAATCTCCTATTGCATTCACCTACAATTTCTAGTATTATAACTATACAAGCTGCGCTGTACGCATTTTTTATAAAGTTTTAACCTTTAAGCTGAAATAGGGAGTTTTACATTGAAGACGGACTATCAAGCCTCCATTATGAAGAGGACGATATGAAACCTTCTGCGAACACCCACTTGTAGGAGTGGTGGTTTAAAACTCTATAACTTACGATGCGGCAATTGCGGCACCTTACTTTAACATTTAATCCGGTTCCCAATGGGAGCCGGATTTTTAATTTATATAAAAGAAAACCCTAGGCTAGGCCTAGGGTTCTAAAAAGCTTCTAGCGTGGTATTAAAAAAAATCCCCCGAGGTGCTAAAATATTTTTGGTTCGCCAACCAAAATATCAGCATACGGAGGATTTTAAATGTCAAAAGACACTAATAGTTTAGCACATACAACCTGGAATTGTAAGTATCACATCGTGTTTGCACCTAAGTATAGAAGACAAGTAATTTATGGGAAAATCAAAAAGGACATTGGAGAAATACTACGTACTCTATGCGAGAGAAAAGGTGTTGAAATTATTGAAGCAACAGCCTGTAAAGATCACGTACATATGTTAGTGAGTATTCCACCCAAAATAAGTGTATCCCAGTTTGTAGGATATTTAAAAGGAAAAAGCAGCTTAATGATATTTGATAGGCATGCAAACTTAAAATATAGATACGGGAATCGGAAATTTTGGTGTACAGGATATTATGTGGATACACTTGGAAGAAATAAGAAAGTAATAGAAGAATATATACGTAATCAAATACAAGATGATATAGTCGCAGAGCAATTAAGTATGATGGAATACATTGATCCGTTTACAGGTGAAGAGGTAAAGAAAAAGAAAAGGAAATAGGTAGGGGGCCTTTGAGGTCTGGCCAGTAAAAGTAGTACAACTGGCGAACCATTCAGTAGCCCTTTAGGGTTTGGTCAGTAACAAAGGCTTTCAGCCGCAGAGCAAACCACCCGTTCTGAACTGAACCCAAAAAGTT
>NZ_NUMC01000130.1:0-50340 GCF_002577655.1 Bacillus sp. AFS040349
AGATCATGAATGTTTTTTGTTGCTACGGTATAAGTGAATTATAACTTAATTCTAGAAGACCATTGTCTATTTTCTACTAACTTGTTCCTAATTTTAAAATTGACTTTTGACCTGGGGGAATGTCTAAACCAAAAAATAGTTTTTAGTCATATACTAATGCTATATCAGATCATGAATAAGATCACATTGAAAATGCTCTGCATTCTTGTGCACAATTTAAGCAAATTTGACCACATTGTTGAGATTCATGATCAGGAAATTGCAAGCAGGTATTCCCACATAATTCACAAACATAAGCACAATATTGAGCAAGTCATTTTGCTAAATGAGTGTTTCTTGCTAAATATTTAACCATCAATGTGCAAATGTCAGCACAGTCCCGTAACAGTTGAATTTGCTTTTTTCTTGAATGGGTTTCCCCTTGGTTCATTAACATACTAATCATATGTTCACAAGTTCCTTCACAATGTTGTATCGTACTAAGTAAATGGTGAGAGCTCATATGACTGTGAGAATATTGATGATGGGCATCGTGTGTTTAATGCATGTTTATCCTCCTTAGAAAGTTTAAATATTATTTCCATTTCATAGTATGCTGGGGTATTTGTCCTAGGAATTAGGTGTTTGCCCTAATTTATAAGCCTCTTAGTGCTTTTCAGTGTATAAAAAAAGAAGGTCTAAGCAACCTTCTTTTTTATTTAACACTAAATTATATTTAAAGGATTAACACCAAGCAGCACCTACAATGATAAGAAGGATAAATAATACAACGATTAGTGCAAACCATCGGCCAGCGCCATAGCCAGCAACAGGTGCCGCATAGCCATATCCACCACATCCAGTTCCAAAAGCCATAAAAACCCTCCTGACCCTAATTATATTTTAGTTTTTTAGTAACCGTATCCAACGAAAGCTGCGCCCACAATAATCAAAAGAATAAATAAAACTACGAGTAAAGCAAATCCTCCACCGTAGCCTACACCTGCTCCAGCAACTGCACCACTCATTAATTAACACCTCCAATTACTTATTACTAATTTATGAAAAGACACATCATCATGATATGGATACTATCCTATTTTTTCATAACTTTGGGCTATACTTAATAATCTACGCAAATAAAAAAGGTTGCAATTTTAGCATCCTTTTTTATTAAATGAAGGTCATGGGAGGTTAAATAAACACTACACTATAAATATTGTTTATTAATAATATGAAATGTTTTAGACAATTGTCATTAATTAATTAAATTTATTTCCTTACCATTTCATTTGAATTGAATGGAATGGAAAAATGTTTATTTAATTAGGATGATGAAAAGTTTCATGAACATGAATAGGATATTATTAAAAGTAAGAGCTAGTACTAAAGGAATGACTATCAAGCATTTGACGACATTCTATTGATGGAATTAAAAAAACCATAATTTTTCGTCTAACTTACTTGGCCAAAAACAAATATAACAAAGGTGTTACGTTTAAACTAACCAATTCTACATGTACTCATCAATAAAGGATTGTTATTATCTTTGCGGTTTCCACTTACGAAGGATCAATGTATTACCTACAACAGATACCGAACTGAAAGCCATGGCACCACCTGCTAGGATCGGATTTAAAAGACCTATAGATGCAACAGGAATCAGTACGACATTATAGGCAAATGCCCAAAAAAGATTTTGGCGAATTTTTCGCATCGTTGCTTTTGATAGACTGATGATATCGGCAATTCCCATTAAATCACCACGCATTAATGTAATATCTGCAGCTTCAATTGCTACGTCCGTTCCTGTTCCAATTGCAATACCTACATCCGCTGCGGCAAGTGCTGGGGCATCGTTGATTCCATCTCCAACCATCGCAACAACTTTTCCTTCCTGTTTTAATTTTTCTACTTCGGAAGATTTATCCTCAGGAAGAACTTCAGCGAGTACACGGTCCACACCAACTTGCTTTGCGATTGCTTCAGCTGTTAAATGGTTGTCTCCCGTAATCATAATTACTTCAAGACCCATTTGCTTCATCCGTCCAATGGCTTCTGCTGATGTTTCCTTTACAGTGTCTGCTACAGCGATGATGGCAGCAAGACTACCATCCACAGCCATAAGCATGGCCGTTTTCCCTTCGCCTTCGAGTTGTTCCATCCGACTAAGGGCAGCATTAATTTCCACATTATTTTTAGTCATTAATTTTTTATTTCCAATCCACACTAATTTATTATTAATTTCGACTTGAATCCCATGTCCGGGTATGGCATTGAAGTTTTTACTATCCTGAAGCTGTATTCCCTTTTCTTTTGCTCCATTTACAATTGCTTCCCCAAGTGGATGTTCAGATCCCTTTTCAGCTGAAGCCGCAAGCTGTAGTAACTCATCTTCAGAATAATTTCCGAAAGTAACTATATCTGTTACATCAGGTTCACCTTTTGTAATAGTTCCTGTCTTATCTAGAACAACAGTTGTTACACGCTGTGAATTTTGAAGGTGTTCTGCACCTTTAATAAGAAGTCCATTTTCAGCACCTTTCCCTGTACCAACCATGACTGCCGTTGGAGTCGCCAGTCCTAACGCACATGGACATGCAATTACTAATACTGCGATAGTGCTAACTAATGCAGGTGTAAATCCTGCTAGGATGTAAGTAATACCAAACGTAGCTAATGCAATAAGAATAACAATCGGTACAAATATGCCAGAAATTTTATCCGCCAGTTGCTGAATTGGAGCTTTTGATCCTTGAGCTTCTTCTACAAGTTTAATTATTTGAGACAATGCCGTATCTTTACCAACTTTAGTTGCTTTAAATTTGAAAGAACCATGTTTATTGACAGTCGCTCCAATGACAGTATCACCTACTTTTTTTGTAACAGGCATACTCTCTCCTGTTAACATAGATTCATCAACTGATGTACTTCCTTCGATAAGAATTCCATCGACGGGAATTTTTTCTCCAGCACGTACAAAAATCACATCACCTGCTACAACCTCTTCAAGTGGTATATCGATTTCCTCACCACTACGAATAACTCGTGCAGTCTTTGCTTGAAGACCCATTAATTTCTTGATTGCTTCCGAAGTTTGTCCTTTTGCCCTTGTTTCAAGCAATTTTCCTAGAACTATCAGTGTCATGACAATTACTGCAGCTTCAAAGTATAAGAATTGTCCAGTACCCATTATTGTAACGATTAAACTATAAAAGTAGGCTGCTGATGTTCCAAGTACAACAAGGACAGCCATATTAGCACTACCACCTCGGACAGCATTAAAAGCATCACGATAATAATGGCCACCTACATAAAACTGGACAGCAGTGGCCAGTAAAAATTGAATCCACGGGTTCAAATGAAAAAATCCGCCGTTCCCATATTCCATTGTAAAGTCCGAAATCATTTGTATTAAGAAGGGAATGGATAAAATAGCACCTACTGCAAATTTATTTTTTTGTGTTTTATATGCTTTTTCTCTTGTACTTCTTTCATAATCCCCATCCGTTTCACCAATAACATTCGCATCATAACCAGCTTTTTTTACAGCTGCAATCAGTTGATCAACATTTGTATCTCCTGGTATGAATTCAACACTAGCCTTTTCTGTTGCTAGATTGACTGATGCATTTGTTACCCCCTCAACCTTATTTAGTCCTTTTTCAATACGGGTTGCACATGCTGCGCAAGTCATACCAATAATATTTAACTGAACCTTCTCTTCCTGAACGCCGTATCCAGTCTTTTTCACTTTTGCAATGATATCTTCAACAGTAGCTTCGGAAGGATTAAACGTAACCGATGCTTTTTCTGTAGCAAGATTTATATTAGCTTTCTCAACCCCTGGTACTTTAGCTAAATTTTTTTCAATTCGAGTTGCACACGCTGCGCAAGTCATTCCAGTAACATTCAGAGTAACATTTTCACGAGCAGCTCCATTAGACGGCGTTTTAGTATTTGCCTGTCCTGTCATGTTTTTACCCTCCTATCAATATCTATCCACTCAAAGGAGACTTTAAAAAGAAATATTACCGTTTTTATGATTTAATCACGCAATAAATATACCTATATAGGGTATGTGTTGTTAAAAAAGAGACCGTGCTAATATTTAGCACGTTCCCTTTAAAATTTTACTAGTGTACATCGTAACCTTGATCATCAATAGTTTCTTTGATTGTCTCTAAGGTTACCTCATTTGGATTATATTCAACATCTACAGACCCACTATTAAGATCTACTTTCACATTGGAGACTCCTTTAAGTCTCCCTACACTTCCTTCAATTGAATTTACACAATGACCACAAGACATTCCTTTTACATTAAGAGTTATTTTTTCCATTCCAATCGACTCCTTTACTTTACTTTTTCATTAATTTTTGTATGGTTACTAATACCTCATCAATAACTTCTGGATCACCCTCATTAAGTCGCTCTATAACACAAGTTTTCAGATGACCTTCTAATAATAATTTTGCGACACTATTTAGAGCGCTTTGGGTGGCAGCAATCTGGGTGATAACGTCATCGCAATAAGTGTCCTTATCAATCAGACCCTTAATCCCACGGATTTGACCCTCGATGCGATTTAAACGTGTAGTTAAATTCTTTTTTACTGTTTCAGAGTGATGACTTTTTCTTTCAAAAGAATGGTTTACACAACAATCATCTTCTATAGGTTGTTCCTTTAATTCCATCTCTCAACCTCCTCGTATCCAATATACCATACCCCTCTACCCTATGTAAAGGGCGAATTATTTTTAAAATTTTTTATTTTATTTTATTTTTTACTTTTTAAAATTTCCTATTCTAAACTTTGAAATCTAGGAGAGGATTTTTAAATTCATTACTTTGTGAGCTGGCTTTACTTCATTTGGAGTCTCATTTAATAATAATATTGTGAACAAGATATCAAATTTTTCTTTCAGTTGCACTTAAGATAGGAATATAAACATTCCCTTCAACTAAGTAGGGTTTAAATATATCAAGTGGTCTTGGAGGCGGTCCCCCAATATTTATTCCATACTCATCGTATTCCCAACCGTGACAAGGGCAAAAATAAGTAATTTCATCTTTCTGCTTTGATTCTTCCGGTGTCGTAGCTGTATATCCTAGGTGAGTACAAATGGGAGACATGATAAGAAGCTCGTCATTTTTTATGTTTACATAAACAAAACCTTCACGTTCTTGCTCTTCCCATCCATCTTTTATTTTCACTTGATAATTTACTTTCTTGGGAAACGGTCCTTTTTTTAATTCTTCTAAAGGCCCAAGATTTGCCATCGCAGTCGTATCAACAGTATCATCATTACAAGCTGCCAAGCTTAGTGGGATAACTGAAATAGTTAAAAGTCCTAATGTACTTTTCACTGTTTCTCCTAAGAATGTTCTTCGGCTTATCTTTTTCACCTTTATCCCTCATCTTATGTACAAAATTCTATCAGAGAAATTTGAAGAAATTATGGAGGTCAAGCTTTAAAGAATTTTTAGTTTGTTTGTATTATCAAATTTATTACCCTCTTATACACATATTTTCTCGATCATAAATCTTTTATTATTATGTACATTATGAGTGGGATAATTCTGTATCTTAAAGATATCGAGGATTTATAACAAGATAAAGATATTTAAATAATTTTAAATACCCCAACAACCGATGGTTCTAAAAAACATGTAACGCTCAATTCTAACCTGATGATTTTACCGCTTAGAACACAAAAAAACTCCCAAAACATGTATGTTTTAGGAGTTATCTAATTAAGGTAAGTAATTCATAGGATTTACAGGGTTTTTCCAAGCCCCATCATGAATTTCGAAGTGAAGATGTTTTCCGAATGAGCGCCCCGTATTACCCGTATATCCTATTTGTTGCCCCTTACTAACAGTTTGACCAATACTAACTGATCGTGAATCCATATGGGCATATACAGTGGTATATACATTTCCATCTATGTTGTGAGAGATGAAAAAGCATTGCCGTAGCTACTTGAGTAATATGAGCGAATAACTGTCCAGCAGCAGCTACGATCGGAACATCGGCTTCATGATTAGCTATATCAAAACATCATGTAACTTACCCCAACAAGGACCATAACCGGAAGTTATAGCTCCTTTTACTTGTCACATAAATCACCATATGTTACCGCTAGTGTATTCTGTTCCTTCATGATCAGAAACAACACCATCAGGGCTCCAACGGCATGGTTCATGCCTGCTCCCATCGCTCGGAGGGTGGAAATGGAAGTTGTTGGATCTGCTGCAATGCTGGTCATGCTGTCAAGTGTCTGAGTGAACCCTAGCAAGATGATAGTCGCAAAGAGAGTTAAAAAGAGCTTGAAAACTACCCAATAGTGCCGGAACACTCCCCACGGGGTTCCAAATGACATTACAAGCCCTGTTAGTAGCGAGGCGAAGGCCAACGGGACAAGAACGAACCCGGTTATAGGCTCTAAAGCGAGATAGGCAGCACGTACCATCTGAGCATCTTGGCTTGTCCGAGTGACGACGGCTAGAGCTTAGGCTACGACTGCACCGACCCAGCCGACTGAGGCAGTAATATGCGCGGTAAGAGCGAATTTACGGAGGAAAGGTGTCATGGTCATACCTGTTGTTTCCCTTGTTCTATAGGCGATATCTGACCAGCAGCGTCACCCAACGGTATGTGGCGACCAGGGCCATGGTTACCACCACCGATGAACTTCATAATAACAACTAGCAGGATCAGGACAATGACGATGATCCCCGACAACTTCACCCAGCGTGGTGTCCTTGGTGGTCGCCCTTCGACTGAACTCGCACCGGTATCGTCACCAGTATCGATGTTGGAATTTTGTAATTTACTCATTGAGATATCCTCCATATATTTTCATGATTTCTTGCGCAAAATCAATATAGCAATGTTTTGTGAACAGAAGATTAACGGAGCATCACACTTTTTCAAGTTTTTATTATTTATTCGTAGCTATAGGGAGCGTGAAAGTAAAAGTAGTACCTTTACCCTCTTCGCTTTCCACCTGAATATCGGTTTGATGAAGATGTAAAATGTGCTTAACAATAGACAAGCCAAGTCCTGTACCAGTCTTTTTTGTTCTGGCTCTATCCGCTTTATAAAACCGTTCCCAAATAAATTGAATGTCCTCTTGTCTGATTCCGGATCCAAAATCTCGAATAGAAATTACCACTTGTTCTTCTTTCTTTAAAATTACTTCAACGGAACTATTGGGTGAAGAAAATTGTATGGCGTTTTGAATCAAATTGACGATCACTTGATCAATTCGGTTCGGATCGGCAAATACATGTATATTTTGTTCTTCTTTAGATATTACTACTACATTAACCTTCTTTTTGACATATTCAGGTTCCATACGAGCTACGACTTTACGTACTAATTCCGAAAAATTAAAGAAAACAGGTCTGATTTCCATCTGCCCTGATTCTATTTGGGCCATATCGAGAAGATCATTGATCAGCTTAATCATTCTCTCAGTTTGTTCTTTCATGATGGTAAAATAATATCTCTTTCGTTCATCTGGGATCGTATTATCGAGGAATGCCCTGATAAATCCATGAATCGATGTAAGTGGGGAGCGCAGATCATGAGAAACATTTGCAACAAAATCCTTTCTCATCTGATCCAAGACTAACAACTCCTGACCCATATAATTGAACGTCTTCCCCAACTCTCCCAACTCATCATGTGTCTTGATATTGACTCTTTGATTAAATTCTCCCCTAGCAATATGCAAGGCAACCCGGTTCATTTCCCGAAGTGGAGCGGTAATTCTTTTAGTAAGGTAGAAAGTAAATAAGCCCGTAATGATAATAGATATAATAGAAGCCAATATGAACAAGAATTTCATTTGGTCAAAATCTCCTGAATTTAGATGCATTTTTGTTAGATTGTTCTGAAATAACAGATAAGAAACAATAACAAATACGAAATGGGACACAATTAATATGAGGATACACGTGAAAAAAAGCTTCAAAAAAATACTTTTTATTCGAATCACTAGTTGTCCACCTCAAATTTATATCCAACTCCTCTTATGGTTTTGACCTTCCAATAAGGGTTGGAATCTCCTAGTTTGTCTCGAATCCTTTTAATATGCACATCCACAGTTCTCGGCTCACCCTCAAAATCCACCCCCCATATTTGTTCCAACAACTGCTGGCGTGTGAATACTTGATTTGGATATGATGCTAAAAAATACAGCAGCTCCATTTCCTTGGGAGGCAATATGATCTCCTGTCTATATAAGATTACATTGTATTGTTTAAGATTAATCTTTAACATGGGAAGTTCAATGATCTCATTTTGATCTATCATCGGATTAGCCCGTCGTATCACCGCCTTAATCCTTGCCATTAGTTCATTTGGGTCAAAAGGTTTCACTAAATAATCATCCGCTCCCACGTCAAATCCTTTAAGTTTGTCGTAACTTTCGCCTCTCCCTGTCAACATTATAACGGGAGTTTTTTCAAATCTCCTTATTTCCTTACAAACTTCCCAACTGTCCATTTCAGGCATCATAATATCCAGAACGACAAGATCAGGAGAGATATCATAAAACATTTCTAACCCTTTTATTCCATTTTTTGCAGTATTAACTATATACCCGCTTTTTTCTGCGTATAAAGTAATCAACTCACAAATATAAGGATCATCTTCAATGACTAATACTTTAACTTGCTTGTTCATTCAATGGCCTCCTAATTCTTTTACACCTATATTAGCATTTTCTTTTAAACAGAAAAGATTATGGATGACGAAAGAAATAGCATGTGGTTTTAAAAAATAATCAAAGTAATATTGAGATACCAAGTGGTATTCCATAAACTATTTAAATGAGGAAAAAAATGTAATCATAAAGTGTTTCCTCTAAAGTATAGCAAGAAGAAGATCATATACCGGCCTCAAAGCTTTAATATAACTACAGTTATAATAGTTTAGGAATAACTCCAGTATGCTTATCTTTAATATTTATTGCAAAACTCATCAAAAATAAAAATCCTAGTCCTTTACTAAAATAGTGATAAGAGACAGCTGAGTTCTCAACTGTCTCTTATCACCTGGCTATGAAAATAACAAGACCACAAGCATTAGATTCAGACCCTTCTTAGAATTAAGGTAACAAATAGAACCATTGTAGCTAGGATAATTAATAAAAGTGAAATAAATTTAATTAAAGTGTTATTTTTTGGAATTCTCGATCAATTTCAAATCCATATATTATCAAACAAATTGTTAAAAGTAGGATGAACATAGCAGCTGAATAAATTATCGGCATCACAAAACTGTTAACACTTTTTTCCAAATAAAATGGTAAGTACTTAGATACAGCTAATGTTACGGGGTCTAAAATTAGTGATGATAATAACCCTAATCTAACCCCCATCCTTTTAACCCTTTTCCTTTATAGGTGTTATCCTTCCCGGTCTTTAAAATTCATTATCTATTAAATTAAGTATTTAAAAAATGATAATTAAGAAACATTTCCCCATTTTTCAAGTATTCTTTTCATTAAGTAATTACCTAAAATCCTGTAAACCCATCAAAAAAGTTATTGGAAAGAAATGATGTTAGCTTGGTCATCCAATTAAATAGTAAGAAGACACCCATCAGGATCATGATATATCCACCTGCAGTGATAATTTTTCGGTTATGCTTCTTTATCCAATTTAATTTCCCAATAAAAAATGCCATGATAAAAAATGGTATCGAGAAACCTAAGGAGTACATGAACATATAAAAAATTGCCTTATCAGGATTTGTTACACCTAAAGCTATAACTGAAGCTAAAATCGGTCCAGTACAAGGGGTCCATCCTGCCGCAAAGCCTATACCTATGAAACTAGATCCTAAATACCCGGTTGGCCGATTTCGAAAGGAAAACACTGATCTATCCTTCATTAAAAATGGAGGCTTTATTACTCCAATTATAATTAAGCCAAATGCAATGATTAAGACAGCCCCTACTTGCCGAATTAGATCATCATACTGAATGAAAATTGAGCCAAGGATTGAAGTAGAAAAACCTATGACTAAAAATATTACAGTAAAACCTGCTAAAAAGAACGCTGTATGCAAAAATGCTCTACGCTTAAGTAGAGCATTATTTTCTTTTAATTCTCCCACTGACATACCTGTTATATAAGATAAAAATGCCGGATATAAAGGTAGACAACAAGGAGATATAAATGATAAAAATCCTGCACCAAACGCTAAGAGCGCGTTTACGTCTGTCAAGATATCATCTCCTTCTTATTTCCTTTTACCTTTTAAATCGTTATTTGTATTTTAAGGCATAATTCGAGTCAAATATTTTTTGATGTCTTCCTCAGTTAAACCAGCTGTAATTCGGTCAACTACTTTTCCATCTTTATCAATAAGAAACGTTACAGGTATAGGTCCAACTCCATATGAATCCAAAACATCCTCATTTTGATCTAGTAAAATAGGAAAAGTTAAACCGTGTCGTTTTACAAACTTCTCTACAGTTAATTTAGGTTCCCCAACATCAATTGCTAAAATAGTTACTCCCTTATCCTTAAATTCTTCATACTGATTCTGCATATAAGGCATTTCTTCTTTACACGGAGGACAATAGGTCGCCCAAAAATTCAAAAACACACCTTGTCCTTTATAATCACTTAACCTAACTGTTTCACCATCAAGTGTTTGTAATTGAAAGTCTGGAGCTATGTCACCCTCAGTAATCAAGCCATTATCATTATTAAAGAAATTTGTATATAAAATATAGGCAATAACAGCAACAAACCCTATTAGTATACCTGCCCTTACTATTAATCTTCTTTTTTTTTGCAATTTACTCCCTCCTTGTAGGCTACTTATGCATAAGAATGTAACCCTGCAATAACAAGATTAACTACCACTAAATTAAACATGATGATTACAAACCCTATTACAGCCAGCCAGGCAGACTTTTCTCCTTCCCACCCTTTTGATAAGCGGAGATGAAGGTATGCTGCATAGAAAAGGAAGGTGATTAATGCCCAAACTTCTTTTGGATCCCATCCCCAAAATCTTGTCCATGCCTCCTGAGCCCAAATCATCGCAAATATCAAAGCGCCTAATGTGAAGACCGGAAAACCAATGATTACAGAACGGTAATTTATTTCATCTAATAACTCAGGTCGAATACTCTTTAATAGTGGTTGGACTTTTGCTCCAATTCTTTTTAAGAATAATAGTCTTAATATGAAATAAAAAACTAGTCCTACTCCTAATGACCAAATGACTGAATTAAGCTTCCTAGGTGCATTAATTCCATTCATCCATACTGGTGCATCCACTATCGGTTCAAAAGAATGTGAACTGCTCAGTATTTTGCCCTCTGGTGGCCCTACCAAAGCTGGCATATTATAAGTAAGTTCCTGTTGTTGATTTGTTTCATTTTCCCAAGTAAATGTAGTTTCAAAATTCAATAGATTAAAAGTATAAACGACTAACGCAAACGCTAAAGTACTTATTATTGAATAAATGACAAATTCAATCCAGAATGTTTGTCTACTGCTTTTAGATTGATCAACTGTTCGAATTAAATAAATAAATCCTGCAATAAAGCTTATGGCTAAGATACCTTCACCTAATGCAGCTGTTGTTACGTGTATTTTTAACCAGTAACTCTGTAACGCCGGCACTAATGGTGACGCTTCTTTTGGGAAAACACTCGCATAAGCAATAACAGTCATTGCTGTAGGAAGAGCAAATAGTCCCAAGACATTTGTTTGGTAGATCAAATAAAATATTAGATTCCCTAGGATTAACATCATTCCAAAAAAGGTTGTAAATTCAAACATGTTACTGACCGGAACATGTGCAACAGCAACCCAACGAGTGAAGAAATACCCCGTTTGTAAGAGGAAACCAAGAAGTGAAGCAATAATTGAAAAACGCTCCCAGGTCCTCCCCTTTAATGAATTTTCCTTATTTTTTGTTTTGATTGAACCCCAAGATAAAATAGTTGCGACAAAATAAGCAAAAAAGGCACCTGCTAAAAGGTTACTACTAATCTCGATCATGTTCTTTCCCCTTCCTATTCTGTTTGATCTTTAGGAATTGGTATATTTGTATCTTCCAAGATATACTCAATGTCTTTTTTTAATCCATACCAATTTTTATTTGTATGCGCTGCCACTAGAATCTCCTTATTACTCTGTTGAATCCATATTCTCCGATGATTCCAATACATTCCCTGAACTAGACCTATCATAAAAATTAACCCACCCAAAGCAATTATTCCTAAAGTATGGTCTTTACGAACAGTTAAAGCTGTTATATTACGTACATCTAACCCTGAAAATGACATCTTATATTTGTTCTCCCCAAGTGGTTCTGTATTATTTTGGATTGTTATAAAACTAACTTCTCCTTCTTCCGTTTCAGGTGTATACATTTTAAATAAGAAGGCTGGGTTATTTGGTATTTTTGATTTAGTCGTAGGACCTTCCTTGGTAAATTCAAAATCAGGGAAAAAACTCATTAATTCTACCCGATATCCATCGGATAAAAGGTATGTAGATTTTGGGTTAAATAAATCAACCTCAATCTCTCCAAAAGTCTTTCCGGTAGACTTCTCTTCTAATTTAAACCTCATTTTATAAAATTCATTAAGCTTATAACTAGTTTGATAAAGTGCAAATCCTTCAAATTTCAATGGATAATTAACGATAATTTCCTCTTCCTTCATTTTGACCAATTCAGGCTCGGCTCCTGCGACTTCTCGGTTAATATTTTCATAAAGAATAGCATCTGTTTGATATTTTTTAACAATCCCATTACCTACCGTTTCAATCATTTCTTTATATATTTCATCATCTTCCGTATAAGTTTCTAATGTGAATTTTTCATTTTTCAAATAGTACTTTCTTTCCGTACCTGGTATTGCTTCTGTTTCTCCATCACGTACCCAAAGTATTTCGTCCACATACATATCTGGAAAAAAACGTAACATTGCACCGATAAGTACAATGATAAGTCCTAAATGGTTTACATAAGGTCCCCACCTAGAAAAACGTCCTTTTTCAGCCAAAATATTCCCATTCTCTTTGCGAACACGATATCGCTTTTGCTTAAGTTGTTGCTCAACGAGGTTTATTGTTTCTGTTTTATTTTGAACTCTTGCTTCACCAAAGATTCTTTGACGCTTTAAAAAACCTACATGTCTTGTTACACGTTGTTTTTTCAATGACCGATATAAAGGAACAACTCTGTCCCAACTTGCGATAATCAATGATAGACCCATCGAAGCAAGTAAAAGCATGTACCACCAGGATCCGAAGAGATTATGAAAACCAAGAACAAAAAAAATATACCCAAACATTCCATACTCATCTTTATAAAACTGTGATGGACTTATATTCGGGGGAATATACATTTCTTGAGGTAAAATCGTACCAATAGCAGAAGCAATAAGAGTTATTACAATTAGCCAGATACCGACTCTTACAGATGAGAAAAAGTTCCAAATTTTGTCTACAATGTTTTTTTGATAAGTTTGTGATCTTCTTGCTACTCCTTCATAACGCATATTCAGAAGCTTTTGCCCAGTTTGTTCATTTGCTGGTTTTCCACATGCTTCACAAATCTCTGTACCGAATGGGTTCTCATGACCACACTCACATTTTAAACAATTCATTTCATTCACCTTTCTAACACCAATGTTTACCTTTTATTACTATAGATGAAAAGTTTGAAGAAAATATGGAGATACCAACCGTAAGAAGGTTTTTGTTTTAATAGAAAAAAGACAACCAATTTCGGTTGTCATCAAGATGTAATTTTTTGATTAGTATCCTTATTTTTTGAAATAGAGATTACTTTGTTTTCACTTGCTTGTTTATGTGATTTCATCTCATCCATTAGTTTCATATTTTGCTCTTGCAAATTTTGAACTTGCATTTGCAGGGATTTCAGATTCTCTGAATTATTCTGTTTTGAATGACAATCCTTTTTACCGCCTGAAAACATCCCCTTCATGCAGAATAACATCATTAAAGGACATAATAAAAATAATAACCACTCCATATATCTATCCCCTTTCATCTAACAAGATACAATACCTTCGTAGGTTTTCAGAAGAATCTCTTACAAGGAGGTATCTTTTACTTCACTATTTTCACTAGACTCCATAAATTCTCCACAAGCTTTCATCATTTTTTGTCCTTCAGGTGAATTCATTGCTTCCATCATGTTCATCATTCCATTGCCATTTATCATGTTTGGCATATTGTCAGGTTTTTCCGCATAAGTAAACTGACCAACGACTAATAGAGACGCTAATGCAAAAGATGTAACAAATGCAATTTTCTTTTTCATCAAGATTATCCTCCCTTTTTGTTTATATAAGCAATTATAGTTAATAAGTATGAAGAAAGTATGGAGAATACATTCTTCATACTTATTTTTATGGAGTATGCACTGCTTTTCTACGATAAATTAAGATTAGTAAACTACAGATAACTAGTACAATAGAAATAAATTGCGCCATTCTTAACGTCTCCGTCAGCATTAGACTATCTGTTCGCATCCCTTCAATAAAGAAACGCCCAATAGAGTACCAGATAATGTAGCTTAAAAATAACTCACCCTGGCGAAGATTGATTTTCCGTAACATTATTAAAACGATAAAACCAGCTATATTCCAAATTGACTCATATAAAAATGTTGGGTGATAATATTGTCCGTTAATAAACATTTGATTTATTATAAAATCAGGTAACTGTAAGTTCACAAGAAATTCTCTGGTTACAGGCCCTCCATGTGCTTCTTGGTTCATAAAGTTCCCCCACCGACCTATTGCTTGTCCTAAAATAATACTAGGAGCTAAAATATCAGCTAACTTCCAGAAAGAAACTTGTCTTTTTCTAGCAAATATAATAGCAGTAAGGGTTGCACCAATAAGCGCTCCATGAATGGCAATACCTCCTTCCCAAATTGCTATGATCTTGCCAGGGTTGTTGGCATAATACTCCCATTTGAAAATGACATAATACACTCTTGCACTAATAAGAGCAATTGGAATAGCCCACATGACAAAATCTACAATAATATCTTTGTCTAGTCCTAAACTCTTTGCTTGTTTTGTTGCTAAATATAGCCCTAGAAATACACCAAAAGCGATAATAATTCCATACCAATAGACTGCCATGGGTCCTATTTCAAATGCTATTCGATCAATTGGTTGAATTGTTTCCATTTTTTAGTTAGCCTCCTTTAATATTTTCGGTATCTCTAGAATCGTACAAGAAAAGTATGGAGAAAGTATGGATTTTAAGGAAGAAAAAATGAAAGTGACAACTTTGTCATGCTTTATTTTAATTAAAGTTTGAAGATTGATTAATAGGCACCAATATTAAAAAGGGAGAAAAAACTTCTCCCCTTTTTAGTCTGTTTACTGTAGTTTTATTTTTTATAGGCTATCAACTACATGTTAATCGTAACTTAATTTTGTGAAGAAAATATGGAGATTACTATTGTTCTTTCAAAAGACTCTTTCTTTGTTTATATTCCTCCACATCAATCTCTCCACGTGCAAAACGCTCTTTTAAGATAGTTAGAGCACTATTTGTTTTATATTCAAAAGGTTTCATTATCAATAATATAAACCCGTATATAGCAAAGCCAAGCAGAACAATCCAAATTAACATATTTAACATCATCCCTATACGCATCATATAAATATCACTCCTCTTCTGCGTCTGACTTAAGAGCAATTCCCACGCCCTTTTTAGCTAATTGACTCCAAGTCCCACCATTATCTTCAGTTATATAAATGTCTTTTTCAAATGTTGTAAATATGATCTGCTTTTCATTTTGTGGATTAACTGCAATATAACCGATTGCATTTTCTCCACTTAATGGAGGGATTGAAATCATTGTTTGTTCTTTTGTTTCAATATCAATTTTTGATAAAGTAATTTCATTAGAAATACTTCCTGCAAATAATTCCCCTTTTATAGAAAACGATATTGCTGTTGTAGGCGAATCTGAAACTTTTTTAAATGATTGACCAAAGTCCTTTGATACAAAAATACCTTCATTTGTTCCTAAAGCGATAATCTCCTCTTCAGTTGGATGTACAGCTATTGACGATAATTGTCCATCAAGCCCATCCATTTTGCCCTTATTCCAAGTTTTTGTATCATCTGTAGAATAATATAATCCTGTATCATCCATTCTTGAATTTGCTTGTGGATTTATTACATAAATGGTATGTGATTTATAGCCTACTGCCATTCCATGAAAATCAATTTCCCCATAAAAGTCTAAGGTTTCAAGGTTCTTACCAAAATCTGTACTTTTGATTACACCAAATGGATTTTTTAATGAAGACCCTTTACCAGGGTGTCCACTACTGTAAAAACCATTGTCAACCATCGAAAATCCCATATAATCATTTCTTTCACCTTCGGAAATTCTCCATTTTCCATCTTGAAAAACCTTTAAACCGTCATGTGCAGGAACGTAAATTTCGGAACCTTCGTTTGTAAACCCTAAGCCATGGATATCCATAAACTTAACTTCATCTTCCTTTTCATTTAATAATGCAAAAGCACCTAAAATAATAAAAGATATTAGGGATAAAAGGGAAACCCACTGGCTGACTTTTAACCAACTATTTAACTTATCCCTTTTTGTTCTTCCTTCTTGTTTTTTAACATTCACTGTCTTTAAACGACTCTTAACTGTCAATAATACAACTATTCCTACAACTAATAAAACTGCTGAAATAACGATGCCATAGGTTAAAAACATATTAGTCACAACCTCTTGTTGATGTTCCGCCTCAGTTCCGTGCGCAAATGCACTAACTGGAATTGTAAATAAAGATATGATTAAAAATGTAAGTAATGTTTTTAAAGTCATAAATTATCTCCTTTTCTTTCTATAAAACAAGTAAAATAAACCAACTAAAATAATGGGGATACCCATCCATAAACAAATCTGAATAAACGTTTTTAAATAAACAGCAATTTCTTGCTCAAACAGTATGGAACCAGACATTGTCAAACAGATTAGTCCAGCTGCAATTAAAGAAATAGATAAAACAACTTCCATTCTTTTCACTGAGCATCCCCCTTATCCATTGGGAATGTAAGCTCAAAACATGTCCCTTTTCCAACTTTACTTTTCACCGTTATCGTTCCACTTTGAAGCTCGACGAGTTGTTTAACAATAGCTAATCCAAGCCCTGTTCCCCCAAATTCTCTTGATCTAGATTTCTCAACTCGATAAAACCTTTCAAACAAAAATGGAACATCTTCTTCTGGAATTCCAATTCCTGTATCTTCAACTGCTAAAGTTACCCTTTCTAATTCTTTAAACAAAATTACTTTTACCATTCCTTTTTCCGTATATCGAATGGCATTTTCAATCAAATTAATAACGATTTGTTCCATTCTTAAACCGTCAGCATGTATACTTGGAATATTAGGTAATCTACTAAAATCCAATTTTAGTCCTTTTTCTTTAGCTTTAATCTTCGTCTTTAAAAGTGCATTCTCAACTACTTCGACCAAGTCTACTTCCTCAAAAAATAATTCAACCTTTCCTTCCTCCATTTTAGATAACTCAAATAAATCATTTACTAATTTAGACATTCTACTTGCTTCTTCTTGGATGATTTGAAGATATTGCTTTTTTTCTTCTTCGGATTGATAGAGATTATTTTCTAATGCATTTGCATATCCCTCTAAATACGTAATAGGAGTTCGCAACTCATGCGAAATGTTTGCAAAAAACTCTCTTCTGTTCGAACGGTATCGGTGTAATTCAAAAGCTAAATCATTGATAGCATTTCCAAGTGAACCTACTTCATCTTTTGTACCAATAGAAACTCTAGTATCTAAATCACCTTTAGCGATTTTTCTAGTTGCTTTCTCCATCTCCAAAAGTGGATTTGATAATTTACGTGAAAGAATAAAGATAAAACCGAGTGCTAAGAAAATAGCACCTACTCCCGCTAAAATAACCGATTTTTCTATGATATCGACCGATTGATACATGTCTTCGATTGAAGCCAACACGAAGATCCCACCGATGAACACATTGTCAGAATAAATAGGTTTTCCGACACTTAAATAACGTCTATTATTCGTTTCATCATAATATTCATTTTGAGTAGCCTTGTTATTAGTCAATAAGTCAAGCTCATCCGAATCTATTTTTTCTCCTTTTGGTAAACTTGGAATTCCTGAATTTGCAACAACGATTCCCTGGTCATCGACAATGACGATTTCTTGGTCTGTCAAGGTCGCTAGCAATTCAAACATGTGCAGATATTGTACATCTAATGTGTTTATTGTTTCTGCATACCTGGTGGAAAGAACATTGATTTGCTCCTGTACCTTACTAAAATAAAAACCAGAAAATATTTGATTCATAATAAAACCAAGTGGAAGCAAAATGGCTAATACAAGCAACAAAATACTTGCACCTAATTTGACAACAATACTATTCCATTTCATTGTTCTTCATCCGGGGCTTGAAACTTATAGCCCTTTCCCCAAACTGTTTTGATTGGGTTAAACGAAAGGCCATTTTTTCTAAACTTTTCTCTTACATTTTTAACATGTGAATCCACGGTACGGATATCTAGTACATCATGAATACCCCATATATGATCCAAAAGCATATCTCGAGTAAAGATTGTTTTTGGTTTTAAAACAAGAAGTTGAATAAGCTCAAACTCCTTTGGTGTTAAATCCAAAACAGTATGTTTTATATAAACTTGCCTTTCTAATTTATCAATTTTTAAATCGGAAATTTCAATGGATCCATCAGGAGTTGAATGAGAATTTGTTGAGATCATTGAACGTCTAATGAGAGCTTTTGCCCTTACAAGCAACTCTTCTTTGTTAAAAGGCTTAACAAGGTAATCATCTGCCCCAACAGTAAACCCTTGAACCTTATCCTTTATGTCTCCACGTGCTGTTAACATAAGGATTGGTACTTGACTTATATTTCTTATTTTCTTACAAACCTCCCAGCCGTCCATTTCAGGCATCATTAAATCTAATATCACTAAGTCAATTTTTTCTTTATGAAGGACTCCAAACGCTTCCTCACCACTGGAAGCTTCTGTAACTTCAAAGTCCGAAGATAGATGAATGTTAAGTAAATTCCTCATGTTCCACTCATCATCGATCACTAATACAATTTCCTTGTTCTTCATGACTTTACAACCCCTGTAATGGTTTTATCTGGAATAACATCTCTTAGCCTTTCTTGCTTTGCCCATTTAAAGAAAATATAGCCTATCATGGTTCCATACACGATTTCCTGTACGACTTTCATAATAATCCCACCCGTTCTTTGATCTTCTAACGGCGGAAGGATCGCAAATAGTTGTGGTGCTTCTGTGTATATAGGATAAAATGTTTGGTCTGAAAAAATGATAAGAGCACAAGCTGGAGTCAACAAAATGCCTGCTGCAAAGATATAACCAATTTTCTGAACCTCCGTTAATTTATCCAAGTCCTTTACTTTTGGGATAAGAGGAACCCACATAAACAGAGCTGTAACAGTCAAAACAAGTTGAGTTACATTATGCAGAATATTATTTGATATTACCGTATTGAATATTATCGGGATATGATAAAAAGAAAATAACATATTAAATAATAGTAACGGAATTAAAGGATATTTTAAAAAACTTAATAATTTATACTTCAATCCAAAATCGATAACTGGCTTAACAAAACGCTTTGGTAAGCTTAACAAAAGTAAAGGCGGTAAGGCCGTATAAATGAGAGATTGCTCTAACATGTGAGCACTAAATAAATAATGATCTCCTAATAAGTGTATGGGACTACCCATAGCAAGATAAAAAATGAATAGAGAAGACAAGAAAAAGATAAGTTTCTTAACAAAGTCTTGTTCCTTTTTAAATTGATAGATATAAGCGGCTATAATAACTAATAAGGCTACAACTAATATGGGATTCCATTGTTCATAAATGTTATTCGTACTGTTTTGTTCATCTACCCCATTATGTGCTAAAACACTTTTTATGGGATATAAAATAGAAAACGATATAACTCCAATTAAAACCTTAATATACTCCATCATTTTTCCCTCTTCTGCACAATTTTTTTGCCTTATATATTTGAAGAAAATTGAGAGAATCCTAGATCGTCCAGTAGGTAATAGTATCCAATACTCCTAATACAACCAAGATTGAACCAGAAATTCTTTGAATATAAAAGCCAATTTTTCTTCCTTTTTTCATCACTGCACCACTAGCTCCGTAATACCAAATTAAAAACATAGCAAGGAACAGCGGTATGGATGTACCAATCGCAAAAAGACTAGGCAAAACAACCCCATACGATGTAGAAACTACAATTGGCATTAATGTAACAAAAAATAAAACGAACATGGTTGGACAAAAACCAAGCGAAAAACTAACTCCCATTAAAAAGGAACCCATTTTTCCCTTTTGGAAAAATTTCTTCGGCAATTCCAATAGAATTAATGTCCATTTCATCTTAATCATACCAAGCATAAATATACCAACTATAATAAACATTGGACCAATTACTTTTCTAAACCACGGGAAATATAGTGTTAGTTGAGATTCAAATCCCTTTCCAAAAAACCAAACAAGTAGTCCCAGGCCTGTAAACACAACAATTTTCCCTAGAGTAAACAAAAAAACATCGATCCATGCAAGCTCCTTTTGGAGGGATTTATTTCCATAAAGAGTAATAGCTCCAATGTTACCTGTAAATTGGCAAGGTGCCATTGCACCAACAATCCCTAGTAAGAAAGCAAATAAGATTGGTATACTTTCAAAACTACGCGCCAGATTTAAAAAGGGTTGAGTCACAATATTACTTATTTGATTAAAAAATTCATACATCTCCTATCACCATTTCCTTCTATTTTTCCCTTTGAATTATTCTACTAAAAAAGTTTGAAGAAAATATGGAGATAACTTCTTAAATATCGGGAATAAAATTATTAATAACTATATAGTGAATTTAGTTAGGTGATTTATAATAGTAACCGATTTTTCTTTGGTCTTTTTAGGGGATAGAACACGTAGAAATCCAGACAAAATAATCGAAGAAACTTAAAATAAAATTGGAGGTTATTTTATGTCTTTTGAGCAATTGTTGCCAATTGTCCCTTCCCCTTGCTATTATCTTTGCAATATGGACAAAACAAGTAATTCCATCGTTGTTTATTGGATTATGGCTCGAAAGCTTGTTATATATTGCTCTGTTATCCATAACATCGGCTCTTAACTTTCCATCAATGAAAGCATTAATGCAAGAACATCAAATAAAAAAACTAATGAAAAATTTGCCAAAAGCCCTAATTATGCTTTCGAGTTCTCAAAAGAAATTACCGATGGAAAAGAAAATGAAGACAAAGCTGAAACAGCAAAGGACCAAATGGGTGTGGCGATGAAAGGAAAAGAGAAGAAAATGGATCACGGGCATATGAAGATGGGGTTGAGGATGAAAAGTCTGCGCTTAAACCTCGTATAATGAATTTATTATTCCTGTCGCTAATCTTCTTCCATTAAGCTTTATTCTCATGTGGGATAGTGATGAACCATCGAGAATGATGTTATTAGCACTTATCATAACAACAATAGCATCATCCGTTTTATATCTCTTTCAAGTTGTTCAATTTAAAAAAAACACCAATCACTTTATAAATGGCGACAATAAATTAATGACCACGATTATTATCCTCGCTCTTGCATGTCAATTTCTGATCTATCACAAGATCTTTGTTTAATCACATTGATTCAAGAATTATTTATAGGAACAATTACACCTGTATGGGTTCCATTTATTGTATTTATTGTTACAGCTGCCATTACTATTTTTATCGGTTATCTTGGCGGGCATAGGCATTAATGATGCCAGTTGCTATCCCATTGGCAGAGACAACAAGGAGTTCTGTTCCATTAGTTATAGCTGCAGTTTTCTCATGAGGTACTTTTGGTGATGTAGCCTCTCCTGTTTCTGGAATGCCCGGTATGTCAGTTAATATTACAGGAGAGATGATCATATGAAATATGTCAAAGTCATGACTCCTTGTAATATGACTGCAGCCGCCCTAACTGCAGTGTTATTTTTAGCCGTTTTTTTTACTTGATTTAAATCATGTAAAAATGGAATCATAAACTGCTTCCATTTTTATTATTTCTTTTAATTAAGACTCCTATTTCTTACGATTAATCGAAAAACTAGTAAACACTTTATTACCATTTTTCAAAGTTAAAACAGTAAAAATTAGTATTTAAAAACTTTTAGTAAGGAATTAAACATTTATACTTTATACAAAGGGACACTATTTGAACACATCATTTAATAATAATCTTCTTATTGAGCAGACAGTTTTTTAAATTTTTGAGCTAGTAATTCAGATCCACCATACCCTGTTAGGATATCGACAATGATTCCTTCCTTATTTATAAAAAATGTAGTTGGAATAGCAGTTACACGATACTTTGTTGAAATCATATCACCTTTATCTAACAAAACTGGGAATTTAAAACCATAATCTTCAGCAAATTGTTTTGCTTCTTTCACCATATCACTTCCAGTCATGTTGATCGCATATACTTCTACTTTTCCTTGGTATTTTTCATATAATTCAACTAATTCTGGTGCTTCAAGTTTACACGGTCCACACCATGATGCCCAAAAATTAATTACTATAGGAGTTCCCCTTGCAGAATCCAAAGAATATTCTTTCCCGTCTAAACCAATAAGAGTAAATAAAGGGGCTTTAAAGTTTACTTGTGGGCTTTCTTTTATTTCGTCAATATTAGCAACTTTATTGTTGTTAGCATTTTTATTTTGTTGATAAATGGTAGAGGAGATCACCCCTATAATGCCTAAGATTAAAATTACTCTCATAATTTTTTTCATGAAAAATCCCTCCGAATAAAGACTTGTACATTATATAGGACTAATTTTCAAATTATTCCCCCTTTTTCCAGCTGGAATAGCGAAAAATATGAGAGTAACCTCAGGTTATTTTATGTTTATTAAATCAAAATTTGCAATTATTATTCTTTAAAAATGTTAATCAAAAAAGTACAGTTAAACTTTCGACAAAGATTTTTCAATTCAAATCTCGGTTGTTTTTAAAATCAATAAGCCAAGAAAAGCTATAAACTGATATTTGGCAAACACATTAAAGTGATTGATCTTTTTCATTTTCAGTAGTCGGTATATACCATTTATATTCTCGAATAGCTAATATTGTACTTGCGAAACCTACTAAGCCAAAAATCACTCCAACTATTAAGCTAATAATTGAAAGATTAAGAATTAACTGATTTAAACCATACAATCCTAAAAACAACCCTAACGCAATTCTAGATTTCACTGATATCAACTTTTTTTCAATAGGTAGGTTACTTTTTAAAAATTTCACCTTTAAATAAAGATAAAAGAATAAAGAACTTAATATTAGGATAACTATTACATTCATATGTAACACCTCTTAGTTTTTAATTATTTAAATACATGACTATTTCTCGGATGAAAATTCTTGCAGATATGCTATGAACCTTTCAATATCATGTGTCTTTCTTAACCAAATTTTTTTAATTTAGATTATGCAACTTTGTATCTCCATCTAAGATTAACTTGCCTTCTTTAACCTTCACAATTTGCTGTCCTTTTACCTTTTTATCATCAAGATGCTTTTTACTCCCGACAATAGTTAAGTTTTGTAACCCATCCTTTTCTCCATTTGCAAATATGTACACATATGGATATACACTTTTTAACGTTGTATTTATAGATTCGATCAATATATCCTTTTTTGGGTTTCCAATAGAATTAATAATTAAAACTCCATTATCATTCAACTTTTCGATTGTTAAATAAAAAAATTCCTTTGAAGTTAAGTGAAAAGGTATTTGAACTGTATTGTTATATGCATCTAATACAATTACATCAAACTTATCTTGTTCCTCTTTTAAAATTTTTCTGCCATCACCAATTTCGACACTGTTACCTTTATATCGAAAATACCTCCGACTTATCTCCAAAACATCCTTGTCTATTTCCGCAACTTTTACATCTTTATTTTCTTGTTCATATTTTCTTGTTAGCGTGCCTATTCCATGCCCTATAATAAATACTTTGTCGCTATCTTGTGCAAAGGTATTGGAGATCTCCCATATGTTTTTTGCATAATCTAATACCAATTTATTAGGGTGATTTATATCTACCATACCTTGAATGGTTGTCTCATTTCCGAATGTAAGATATCGATAATTTCCATTACTACCATTATAATAATCTGATTCGTATACAAAGATGTTATGATAGAGGCTTGTTGTTTTATATAAAATTTCAGAGGACTGTAATTTTGTTGATAAAAAGGGCATCATAACGAAAATAATGGAAATTAACAATAATATCATTTGTGATTTTGTTTTCGCTTCAAAATAGATTAAAAAAACTATAAATATCATACAAGCAAATATACCAATAACCGAATTGATATGTACTGATGGAATAAGGAAAAAAGTGGTCACCAACGTCCCCATTACACTCCCCATAGCCGATGCCGTATGAAGATTACCAATTATTTTTCCACTTACATGATTATCCAGTCGGTCTTTCATTAAAACCGTAACAATACTACTAAATGTCAAATTGGGCACAAAATATAGAGTAACTACTCCAATCGTAGTTCCCCATATACTTGATAGAGACTCTAAATAAGGGAAAATACTACTCTTAAGCATAGGAATGAGAGCAATAGTTAATATCCCAAAAATATAGAGATACTGCATGATTTTATTAACAGCTTTTTGGTCCGCAACATATCCGCCAATTATATACCCCGTTGATGAACCAATAAGAAAAATTGAAATTATGATCCCCCAAGTGTAAACGGTGTTACCAAACGTAGGTGCAATATACCGAGTAGCAGTCATCTCAAGTCCCATAATTATAAAACTAACAATAAAAAGTTTAAAATAAATTTTTTTACTCATCGTTAAACTCCATTTCTTAGTACTAATAGGTGTTATATTTTATTTAACATTTACATAGCATTTTAAGTATTTATCTATAATAGGAATACTTTTTCCATTTTCGATATTTAAAATTAACTATAAATACAATCCTTATAAGTATTAACAAAAAAATATGTAGAAAATTTGTACTTACTTAAATTAGTTCAACTAAAACTAAACATATGATATTTTTCTTACCTATTGTACGTAATCCTATATTCTTTACCTTATAAATGATAAATTGATTTAGTATTATTTCTAAACTTTTTTTCCAAATAGGTTTGACTATTAATAAAAAGCATTTTTTACTTTATCTATAATTTTTGCATGTACAAAAATATTTTGTAATAATTTCTTCAATAGTCCAAACTAACTTTAATAAGATATAAAGAAAAAAATTATCACCCTTATCTGGAGGAGATAAAATGTTTGATACTTTTTTAAATCTTGATCCTGTTTTACAAGCATTAATAGGTACCCTATTTACTTGGGGAATGACTGCTCTTGGAGCTGGTTTAGTTTTTACAACTAAAACTGTTAATGATAAATTTCTTGATAGTATGTTAGGTTTCGCAGGTGGGGTTATGATTGCAGCAAGCTTTTGGTCACTCCTATCTCCAGCCATCGAAATGTCCCAGGGTGGTATTCTACCTACCTGGCTACCAGCTGCTATTGGATTTTTATTAGGGGGGCTTTTTTTGTGGGTGGTTGATAAAATTCTTCCACATCTACACCCTAACTCGCCAATTGACGAAGCAGAGGGCATCCGTCCATCAACTAAAAAACGCAGTACATTACTCGTTCTTGCGATAACACTTCATAATATACCAGAAGGACTTGCAATAGGTGTTGCCTTCGGTGCTGTTGCAGCAGGGTTTCCTTCAGCTTCTATAACAGCTGCAATTGCTTTGGCAATAGGTATTGGAATACAAAATTTCCCCGAAGGAGTAGCAGTTTCTTTTCCATTAAGAAAAGATGGTTTTTCAAGACGAAAAAGTTTCTTTTACGGACAGTTTTCAGGTATGGTTGAGCCAATTGCTGCCATGCTTGGAGCAGCAGCTGTAATATTTATAGAACCACTTTTACCTTTCGCATTAGCTTTTGCTGCAGGTGCAATGATTTTTGTGGTAGCAGAAGAAGTTATTCCGGGATCCCAAGAAAAGGGGAATAAAGACTTAGCATCTTTAAGCTTAATGGTGGGGTTCACAATTATGATGATTTTGGATGTTGCACTTGGATAACTGTCTCTTAATTATAATAGAAAGCACAAGCTCCTTAATAATTATGTAGGAGCCTGTGCTTTTTATTTATAATGTAAACGAGTAATCATCCCGCCAGGAGTTACTCCATTATTAGTTTGATGGAAAGTTTTCGTGCCATTTATTGGCCATATACCTGGATTATTCGATATAAACTCTATAGAACGCCTTCTCCCTGAAGGTACATTTAACGTATCAAAGTGCTTATATCTAGGAAAACCATCTATTTCAATCAATCGAAAATCATGACCATGAACATGCATTGAGTGTGCTGCATTTGATTTATTAATGAAACGTATTCTAATTTTATCACCGTATTTTGTGTTTAATGGACTTGTACTCGGAAACGCTTTACCATTAATGGTGAAAAAGTTGGGATTCACATCAAATTTTTGAGGTTTATATACTCCGGGTATTACCTTTCCAACCTCCCCTTGGGGAAGTTCCCATTGCTATAAAAATTAAAACGTAGTCTTTTTTAGGCAAATGTTTTTGATATTGTGGGATAACTACAAATCCACCAATCATACCTAAACTTATGTGCAAAGGGTTTCCGGCATGATAAAAAAATGTTCCACATTGCCATGCTTGAAAACGATACGTATAACTCTGTCCAGGTTTAATTTTAGGAGTAGGTTCTATCTCAGGGATTCCATCTTGAGAATTAGGTTTTGACAAACCATGTACATGTAAGCTTGTTGGTTCATCAAAATGGTTTACTAGTTCAATATATACCCATTCCCCTTGCTTTAGTATTAGTAATGGACCAGGAGTCATTCCATTGTAGCCTAATCCATTTATTATTACTTCCGGTAGAATTTTATGTTTAATAGGTTCAGCAATTAACTTAAAATATCTTCCATTGCCCATAGTTTGGTAATCAGCAATTTTTCCATCCGGGTATGCAATCCTACTTTCCCACTTATCTATGGCTTCCACCTTCCTTTTGAGCAAACTATGTTAACATCACTTAATGAAAACCTTCTCTTTTACTTTTTTAATCCTTTCTACTGGATCCATTAAATTTGACCCTAACCATTATATGCGAGTAAGAAAAAAATATAACCAAGACATTACTAGCTTTGTACTAACACTTTCTAATTTCCAGTTAACATTATTAAGTTAAGATAGTTTAAATGCGAAAATTTTCGCGTAATCGTGTTTTAAAGAACCTTATAATTAATCAACTTAATGAAGATACATGGGTTATTAATTAATTCTGACTATACATCTCCTTATTCCCCTTCCTAAAAAGTGATGTATCTTATACTCGTTTTTAAATTACCAATTATTACAACCAAAACGTAGAAGTACCTTCAACTCAGGATTAACTAATTTTTAAAATCGAAAAAGCTGTTAAGAGACTATACTCTCAACAGCTTTACATGTAGGGTTATTAAATTAACCGTTTTTTGGAACATTTAATTTAATGTATGATTTTTATTATATTCGTATTGAGATCGATCAACTGGAACAAAGTCTTCCGGTGTATAGAATCGTAATAAATCTCCATTTACAACTCTATCAGAAAACCCTAATTTTATTTTCACTATTTCCTCAAATCTTGTGATCTCATTACTTTTCTCAATTTCATTTCCTGAACTATCATAGTATTTTCCATTAATTGAACTTACCGTCGGACTTATAAAATCTCCATTTCTGAATGCTACTAATTGTTTATGTTCCGATGATAATAAGTCGGTACCAAATTGAACATATTTTTTAGAATCAATACCTAACAAGTGAAGAAGTGTAGGAAGTACATCAATTTGTCCACCAAATTTATTTATAACTCCTCCTTCAATACCAGGAACACTAATAATCAATGGTACTCGCTGTAAACCGGCATATTCAAATGGAGTTATTTCTTTTCCAATTACTTTCTCCATCGCTTCGTTACGATTTGCCGAATTACCATAATGATCGCCGTACAAAACAATTACTGATTTATCGTATAAGCCGGATTCCTTTAAATAGTCAAAAAATTGCTTTACGGACTCGTCCAAATAACGGGCTGTTTGAAAATAGCGGTCAACAGTTCCATCCCCTGTATTATGCGGACCAATCGTTGCATCCTCTTCTTCAATAGGATAAGGAAAATGGTTAGATAATGTAATAAATTTTGTATAGAATGGTTGCTGTAAAGATTCTAGCATTGGTATTGACTGCTCAAAAAATGGCTTATCTTTCAATCCATAATTTAAGACTTCTTCGGGATTCATATTATAATAACTAGAATCAAAAAAATTTTCATACCCAAATGATTTATAGATTTCATTACGATTCCAAAATGATCCTGTATTACCATGAAAAACAGCTGTTGTATAACCTTGTTGGCTTAAAATTGCAGGAGCCGCTTGATACGAATTCAAACCTTTTGTTGAAAAAGCTGATCCCTGCGGTAATCCGAATAATGAATTTTCTAACATAAATTCAGCATCTGATGATTTTCCTTGAGCTGTCTGGTGAAAGAAATTCGGAAAATATAATGTATTTAAATCCTTTGTTAGTGAATTCAAAAACGGAGTAACTTCCTCCCCATTTAGTTTGTAATTAATAATAAAGTTTTGCAGAGATTCCAAATGAATATAGATAACATTCATACCCTTTGCAACCCCAAAGTACTTTGGATTAGGCGAAGCATAATTTGACCTCGTATAATTTATAACTTCAGTGATATCGTTACTATCAGCCATGACTCGTTGAGCAGAAGATCTCGTACTTTGAACAGCATCATAAATCGTATAGTTATACATACCTAGATACTTTACAATATAATTTCGATCAAACGTTCTTGTTAATAACTGTGGACGATCCATTTCTGCCAATGCTAGATTTGTACCCATCAAAATAATGGCTGAAGTAAAAATACATATAATTTTACGACGTCCTAGTTGAATTGGCTCAAGTTTCATAATAGGTAGTGTTGCTATGATCAGTAAAATGAATGTATCAAGAAAATATAATAGGTCATGAGGTTTTAACAAAGCAACAATATTCCCACTAACGTCACCAATATTTTGAGTCTGTGTTAATGTTGGTAAAGTTACAAAATCATTAAAGAATCGATAGTATAATATATTTGCATACAGTACAAATGATAGAAGTAAATTAATAATAATAATCCATGTATATGGTTTTTTACCTCTTGTAAAGAGAGCAAATCCTAGGAAAAAAATTGCTGAACCTAGAGGATTCATAAATAATAAAAATTTCTGTATTGAATTATCGATTCCTAAATTGAACTCGACTAGCTGTGCTAGATATGTTTTAACCCAGAGGAAAATTACAGCCAAGAAGAAAAAGCCAAGATAAGTATTCATTTGATTTTTATCAATAATATTTTTCATTATTTTCACCTACTTAATTTTAATATATGGACTATTCTATAAAAATCAAAATCCCTTTTCAAACTAGTTAATAGACTAATATAATCGAACTACTTATAAGTGATTATTTCCTATTTATTGTTTTATCAAAGATAACTTTACCAAACTAACTTTGAAACAAAGATCCAAAGGCTTATAAGAATTACAAATTGAAAAAAGGAAATTCTTAAAGTTCAAGAATTTTTAGTGAATAGGACACTAATAATACAATACAACCTCATAAGCTAGAGACTTTATAGGGTATGAATAGATTATTATCTAACATAAATATGTAGATTTATTGTAGTCAAATTTTTGTCACAATTTTTCCGCTTTCAAAAAATAAACCCTGAGCTAAAATACTAGATACTCCTTGTTTGGTAATAAACACTTAAATCATTAAGGGGTTGTTTAAAATACAAGGTTAAATCAAAATACGATACCCCATTATTCCGAAATAAACCTAAAAAAAAGAGTTTTTCCATTATGGAAAAACTCTTTAGGTTAGTTAAAAAATATAATTCTTGTTTATTCATCATTTACTCTTTTGGTGACAGTTCACTTTCTGTTACCCATTTATGATTTTTTACTTCTTCTCCTCCATTAGTTGGAGTGTAGTCGACCATATACACTGTCATTTCTTCAGCTGAATCTATTTCGGCTGTTACTCCTTCCATACCCTCCATATGACTTGCTTCTATGGATACTTCCGTTCCAGGTTCAAACGGTTCTTCACCTGCATCTTTAATCTCTTCATGAATAACCCATTTGTGGTTTTCTACTCTTTCTCCACCAGTTGTCGGAGTATACGATATAGTATAAACTGTAGTATCATACGCTGCTACAATAGTTGCTACAGCCCCCTTCATACCTTCCATATGAGCATCATTTATAATCGCTTGACTTCCAACTTTATAGGTTGGATTTTTCGCCACTTCCAAACCTTCAGGGACTTCCCCCGAGTTGTTCATATCCATATTACTATGATCCATACCTTCCATGTCTTCTGTTTCTTCAGTGATTTCTTTATCCTCTGTGTTTTCTGTGGTCTCATTGTTTTCTTTGTTTCCATCATTATCGTTTGCACATGCCCCCAATACTAGGAACAGTGCTGTAAATAATGAAAATATTATTGTTTTTTTGATCATAAATATCCTCCTTTATATTTGACTATATCATACCAAAAAAATATACCAAAAACATACAGTAAGCTCAGGAGAGGTATTTTCTATATTTTTCAAAAATAAAAAGAACTTAATCATTTTATTTCCAGAACCTTGTATATATAGACACCTTTTGAGTAACCAATTTTATTTTTCCCTTGCTTCAAAGGGAATACACCTTAAAAAATAATTGGAGTGGCTGAAAATGTTACAAAAGAAGTTATTAGGGGATAATTGTAAAATCAACTACAAAGCTAAAGTATCTTATAAATACTTTTTAATAAGATCGAGTTTCGATTACATCCTATCTTAAAAATGATACCAAAACACTGAAATGGAATCTGACCTATATTCCCCCTTTTGTTGGGTAAAGAGTAATTCTCAGGGTTTATACACTTTTACTAATACAAGATATTAATTTAGATTGAATAAAAACTTAGTATTTAGCTCTTTAACCAATTAAAAATAAACTGATTTTTTCAAAATTATAAAATTAAGAACTACACAATTTCTACAAATAATTAGGTTAATATATGAAATGAAATTTTATATGAAATTTAAAAGTTAATTATTGAGGTGGAAAAATATATGTGTGGATTTGTTGGGGTATTGTCTGATTTTGGACAGGAATCTGTAAATATAGATCAACAATTTGAAAGGATGAATAATGCGATTGTTCATCGCGGTCCAGATGATTCTGGGTATTATGTGGATAATCATATACAACTTGGATTTAGACGTTTGAGCATAATTGATATCGAGTCTGGTAGTCAACCTCTATCTTATGAAGATGAGAGATATTGGATTGTATTTAATGGTGAGATTTATAATTATATTGAACTGAGAAATGTATTAGAGAATGATGGATATACATTCAAAACGTCTTCTGACACAGAGGTAATTTTAGCTCTATATTGTAGTAGGAAGGAAAAAATGCTTGATTCTCTAAGAGGCATGTTCTCATTTTTAATTTGGGATCGAGAAGAAAAGCAATTATTTGGTGCACGAGACCCATTTGGTATTAAACCACTTTATTATCTTGAATTGTCTAATAAAATCTATTTTGCTTCCGAAAGAAAAAGTATTGTTTTAGGAACAGATCATGAATTTATCAACGGAGAATCTCTACACCATTATTTAACATTTCAATATGTCCCTGAGCCTTCTACTATGTCGAGAGATATTATGAAAGTAGAACCAGGCCATTACTTTATAAAGAAGCCTAAAGAGCAGTTAGTAATTAAAAGTTATTGGAAGCCAAAATTCAAGCCCGTGAGAAACGAATTTACTAAGTTAAAAAATGAACTAACAGACGCACTCTATAATTCAGTTAATATGCACATGCGTAGTGATGTGCCAGTTGGCTCTTTCTTATCAGGTGGTATAGACTCTAGCTTTGTGGTTTCTTTGGCTAAGGAAATTAATCCAAACATAAAAACATTCTCTGTAGGCTTTGCCACAGAGGGGTATAGTGAAATAGATATCGCAAAAGAAACTGCTAATGCACTTAATATTGAAAACATAGATTATGTTATAGAGCCAGAAGAGTTTATTAAAGAGCTTCCAAAGATTGTATGGCATTTAGATGATCCACTTGCTGATCCCGCAGCTGTTCCTTTATATTTTGTTGCTAGGGAAGCAAGAAAGCATGTTAAGGTTGTATTATCAGGTGAAGGTGCAGATGAACTTTTTGGGGGGTATAATATTTATAGAGAACCATTTGATCTAAGACTATTTGAAACAATCCCCCAGTCAATTAAAGGTTCAATAAATTTCTTAGCTAAAATTCTACCAGATGGTGTTAAGGGAAAAAGTTTTATTGAAAGAGGATGTACTCCACTTGAAGACAGATACATTGGTAACGCAAAGATTTTTAAAGATGAGGAAATTAAAAAAATGTTAAGAATGTATTGGGATAATGTTACTTTTAAAAATATAACACTTCCTTTTTATAATGAAGCCAAAGACTATGACAGCGTGACAAAGATGCAACATATTGACATCAATACTTGGCTAAGAGGAGATATCTTACTAAAGGCGGACAAAATGACAATGGCTAACTCTTTGGAGTTACGAGTACCATTTCTTGATAAAGAGGTTTTTAACATAGCTTCAAAAATTCCAACAGAAATGAAAATTGCCGAAAATACAACAAAATATATCCTTAGGAAAGCTGCTGAAGGGATCGTTCCTTCACACGTTTTAAATAGGAAGAAGTTAGGTTTCCCAGTTCCAATTAGAAACTGGTTTAAAGAAGAAATACATGATTGGACAGTAAATATAATTAAGGATAGTGCAACAGACTATCTAATCAATAAAGAGCAAGTTCTAACACTCTTGCACCAGCACTGCGCTGGGCAAAAAGATAACAGTAGAAAGCTTTGGACAATCCTTATCTTTATGGTATGGCATCAAGTTTTTATTGAAAAGAAATATACTTTTAACAATGAAGCGGAAGCTAGTAATATACCACTCACATAAGAGCCTAATGAGCAATGCACGCCTTGTAATTTAATGAAATTATTAGTTAATTCTTAGAGGAAGACATCTATAAGTATAATCAGATGTCTTCCTTTTTTTACAAAATAATTTACATGTAGCTATCAAAATTATGTACTTACTTTTGTTTATAATGTATCACCAATCTTATCAAAGTAGATTACGAATTTAATCCTGATAAAAGAACAGAAAGGAGAACCCTTAAGAATTAACATATGAAATTGCTTGACTCCCCATTTGAACCCATCCTTCTATAAAATCCTTATTGTCTACCTTTCTATTTTTTAAATTAGCTAAAGGATCATTAAAATATACATATTTTTCATCATACCCTGTTATTAATACAGCATGTTCTCTCATTGTGATTTTAACTTTTCCAGTAGGTGTATGCCATGTTTGAAATTGTGAATCAGGTAGCTCTTTAAACCACGAGTTATGGATCACAAGTACAGGTCTTCCCTCACTGACAGGGTATAATATATCATTAAATTCACTCCCAGTCATATCAGTTACGCGATTAGGAATATATTTTTTAGCTAATTCAGCTAAAGGCCCGTGATATACTCCGTAACCTGGAGTTTTTAGTGAATACATATCCCCAACGAATCCATCATACGGATTTCCGAAAAATATTTTCCCATTTACCTTTTTGAATGGTGTTGGATCCCTCTTAATTTCTTTTGCCAGTTTAGTTTTTTTACTTTCTCCTCAGGTATGCCTGCTGCTTGTAACATCATAGATAATGAGGTTACTTCACATCCCCCTTGGTAATTGAGGTAACTGGGCAATAATCGGAGCATCGATCAATTTTGTTTTTACCGGTAGCATTTTTGGATTTTCCCAAACTAAATTTTTGTCCCCTCTAAAAAAAACAGTTGATTCATTAAAATCTTTTGCATAGGTAACGGCTTCTTTAAATGATTGAAATCCTTTCTCAAAATCACCGCTTACAAATACAACATATTCATACAAACCATCCCACGTTCACTCATCATTTTCCTGTTGATTCTTTACTTCTATTTCTTTACCGAGTTCATATGGTGAATTTGTTAATAAGATTTGATTATCCGGAACGTCATTGCCTTCTTGAGAAATTTCATCACCCATGTCTATTATCTTGGTTTCTTGGCTATTTGAACAACTCGTTAAAATCAATAAGGTAAAAAACAAAGAAGTCCATCCAACCTTACGCATAATAACCTCCTAAAAATTAAAATATAATACTAATTTTCCTAAATAAACAATAATTAAACTGACCAACACTAAAAAACAAAATACAGTCTTCTGATCTAATTGATATTACATATTCTTTTTTAAATCCTAACTTAATTGGAAAATCATTTCATCTATAACATATATTGTTTACTGTAGAAAAATTGGAGGTTGATTGTTTTGCTTTAGCTAAAAAAATACAAAGAATAATTTGGAGAGCAAAAATTTGAAGGATTTCCATGTTCTTGTTGAATTAACGGCTCTGTTAAAGGAAAAATATTGATAATACATTTAAAATGAGAGAATGAGTTCCTCAATCAATTTTATTTAATTATTAAATTTCTTATTATAACTTATTTTGCAGTCCCACCCACAGCAGCAGCGCAGGAGTTAAGGCAAAAAAGAATGGATGATTAAAACCCGCTGGAATTCCTGTGAAATTCAGGATTGATTGGATAGTTCCAAAATATAAAAATTCAAAGAAGAAATCTGCTTCAGGATTAATACTCTCAAATATAACAACAAACTAAAAATTGGTATCAGTAATACGGTTCCTATATTTTTAAATACTGAATTTTTATTATTCAAAAACCCCCCAAAAGAAAAATACAGACATAAAGAGATTATAAAAACTATAATAAAATATTCCTGGTTGACTCCATTGCCCCATACTCCAATGTTAATGACACCACAAATTACTACTATTAAAATATGAAATAAAAAGGGTTTAACATTACCTATCAAGCATATTTTAACCTCTCCTACAACTGTTTATTCGCGATAACCTTAAAGGTATCAAAAATTCCTTGTACCATGTAAGTATCCTGGGTTTTTGTTATTAACCATCTAACACACAAGTTTTTTGTTAGCAGTTAACATTTAATATGCAGGCATACGCTTCCTTCTTTAGTACAATACAATTGTCAATTAAACAGTGAGGTGTTCTATATCTTATCAATTTATAACTTTAAAACAGCCAAATTTAAATAAGCAACCTGAATGTAGAAGGTTTATACAATCAGGTTACTTATTGAATTTTAATATGATATTTAGCAATATGATTTAAAATTAATCACTATTCCAATAGATAAATTGTGCTTTAGTTGGTGGGTGTTACTTTAAGGATTTCTGAAGTGTAGATATATTTTCACGCATTATACTAAAATAATCATCATTATTTTTTATATCCTCGTCGGTTAATGCTTCTAAATTGTGTACTGTTAGTACCTCTGCACCAATTTCCTTTCTTACAACATCAGCAACCTTGTTAGAAACATTTGGTTCAAATAAAATATACGAAATATTATTTTCTTTAGAGAAGTCAATAATTTCTTTAAGTGCTTTTTGAGATGGCTCTTGTGTTGGAGAAAGGCCACTTATTCCAATTTGTTTAAGGTTATATGCACTTGCCCAATAACCATATGCAGAATGAGATACAACAAAAGTTTTATTAGAAGACTGTTGCACCATCTCTTTAAAATCTAAATCTAAGCCTTCCAGGTCTTTCTTTAATTCTAAATAATTTTTTTCAAAGTAATCCTTTTCTTCCGGATAAAGCATCACGAAGGAATTCTTAATATTTTCAGCAAGTTGAATTGATTTAATTGGGTCTAACCATACATGTGGGTCAAAATCACCATGCTCCTCCTCTTCTCCATGATCTTCTTCCCCCTGTTCCTCTACAGCTTCTATAAGTTCAATGCCTTCAGATGCCTTTAGAATATCAACATTTTCATTCTTAACAGCATCTGTAATAGAATCTGTAAATCCTTCAATCCCAGTTCCCATGTATATAAATAGATCACCTTCTATAATTTCAACCATATCCTTGCTAGTCGGCTCAAATGAATGTGCCTCTGCACCAGGTGGTATGATCGTTTTAACCTCAACAAATTCACCACCAATTTTTTCCGAAAAGTCCTGTAGAGGGTAAATTGTGGTATAAACATTTAGAGGGATACCTTTGTCGTTATTTTTGGGTGAAGGTGAAGATTGATTACACCCCGTTAATAAGAATAATGAAATAAAGACTGCAAAAATGATAAGTTTTGTTTTCATCGACAATTCCCCTTTTCGTAATTATTACGATTTAGTGAATATTATTTAATATATTAGGCAAAAATATTACATTTTCAGATATTACAACAACATATTCTCCCTTGTCAATTAATCTCATTTACTATCTGGTAATAGATTTTCGTGAAGATGGAACCGCAAAAGTCATTAATTTGACAAGGATAATATATTATCCTTAGATTTTATAAAGTAAGGACTGGTTTTTTCCTTATACATAATATATAAGTTAGAAATATTGAAGTTATACTTAACCAAAATGAAAAATAGCCAATTTTCGGTATATATTGATCAAGTACACTATATTTAGGGAGCATAAAGAACACATAATCAATTACATCATTATGCAATATCCATAATGCTGCCACCATTAAATGCACAATTTTTATTCGGTAGTAAGGCGCATATAGTAATCCTTGGATAGCCATACCTGCGTGTGAAAGGATAAGCATATAACTAGACCAATGGAGATCACCTGTCACCCCATACACTAAAATGTTCATAACAACTGCCCAGATTCCGTATTTAAACAATGTAACAATTGCTAATGCCTCAACAAAAGGCCAATTTTTCTTTAATAAAAATGCAATTAATACAATAACAAAGAATAAGCTAGCAGTAGGACTATCTGGTACAAATACTAAAAATTTTGCTGGTGTCTCTGCTAATTGCCAGCCATACCAAATATAACCGTAAAATGTTCCTACTACATTTATTACTAATAACATCAATAAAAACCAGCGACACCAAATTAAATATATTAAATTCTTCATCATTGCACTCCTTGCTTTAGGGGATTGTCTTTATCCATGAACCTGTGAACTATTAATAAAGATTACAGACATTTCCCACACTATTGATTTTTCACTTGTATATGGCATATATCTTTACGTAAAGTCATTTACACCTGTAAAATTTTTTTACTAATAAATAGACATCTAAAAATAAGACTATCTATCTCTAAATTAATTTCCCTTATCCATAAAGTATTTCTCCTTTAACAAGCGTCTCCCTCTAAAGATATTATTTTTAACAAAACTAATATCTTTATTTAATAATTTGCTAATTTCTTTATACGTAAAGTGATTAAAATGATAAAGAATCAGTAGTTTCTTATATTTCATAGGTAAAGAATTAATAGTTGCATAAAGACTCTCTTTTTCAAGCCTTTTTAATGCTTCTAACTCTGCTGAGTTATGATTAGTAACTTTTAATTCTTCAAAATTCTCCGTTAAGACTATGGATTTAGTTTTACTTCTAAGGTAGTCAATGCACTGATTACGAGTTATTGAATATAACCACGATTTCATAGTAGACTTTTTTTCAAAAGTATCCCTTTTCAGAAATATTTTTAAATATACCTCTTGCATAATATCATCAACTAATGTCCAATCTTGAACATATTTAAAAGCTAAATAGCGGAGCTTTTTTTCATATTGATAAATTATCTTTTCTATTTCTTGTTCTGCCCAGAGTTCTGAAACAGGATTTTCTATCTCTTTCTTTCCAACAATTTTTTCAATCCTGGCTCATCCCCCTTCCTAAAACTTTCAGTATTATCTTAACATATTTTGGGAATAATAAGGATGAAAAATTACATTAACATGACAAAAATATTACGAATCTGTTACCGGGATCTCCTACTATATTTAAAGATGTCGCATAACAACTCATGAACCATACGTCAATATTAATTTAAAAAAGTCATTTAACTGCTATAGCTTGTTTCCCGATCTATTCCCATGCAGCAATAAAGTTTTCCTTTTTGATTTTCCTATCTTTTTGGTTCGTTAGAGAGTCATTAAAATGGATGAAATTTACATCATAATCAGTAACAACAACTGAATGTTCTCTATAAGTAATTTTAATTTGTCCGAGTTCAGTCACTCAAGTATCAAATTGTGAGTCAGGTAACTTTTAATATTTTGCATTTGTTATGATCCATACAGGCTGCTAATTTTTAATATATTTATGATTTCTAGCATTGATAAACTAGTAACTTCACAGCCTCTTGACAATTCTGGCAACTGTGAAAGTAAAGGAACATCTAACTGTTTCTCCGTTAAAACCTTTTCAACTTGGCTTTGGTTGTTAGAGAAATAAAAATAAGAAATGAAAGTAAACTATAACAAAAGAACAAGTTCCCATTTCGCTTATTTTTCTTATTTACATAAACCAATAATAAAATAACTGTAATGATACCTGTTGTAAAAAGGGTATCATTACAATTGTTCAACCTCACTGCTTATGTTTAATTTATGACACCTTTATATAATTATAGATTTTAGTCTATACTCATACTAATATATTAATATCAGGAATAAGATTAATCTGCTTTTCTTTCTTATCTATGACAACTCTAAATATAGCTTCATTGTTGAAATTGTTTAGCCTTCTAATCTCAGAAGGAATATGAATACTCCATTTTGACCAAAGACACACTTATTTTCTTTCTCATATCCAACTTTATTTGATAATATAATCTTTTCACCATCTAAAATTATATTGATTAAATCACCTAACTTGAAACCTATTTCTTTTCGGATCCAAGTAGGAATATATATTTGTCCCTTTTTTCCCATTCTTAGTTTATTCATGTTAGTCACCCCGGTTGTATTTATAAGGATTATGAGAATAGCTTAATAAATAAATTTGAAGAAATTATGTACTTTAATCATTTTCCTTCTAAATACTTTTAAAAACTAATACTCCGTAATAATAATTGGTGTACCAATTGTAATTTTTGATGTTTGATCACTTAGCTTCCTTACTCCAATTTGAATATTCATTATATTTTGTTCATCTAGTTTTAATTGTGTTTCCCAGTTACTGGTGTAACCAGAAACAGAAAGGAAACCTTTCTCATTAAGTTCTTCAACCTTTTTCCCATCAACTAAATCCAATAAATCCTTACTTATTGAATTATTACTTTCACCCTCATATGTAACTCCTTCAACAGTAAGGAATCTATTATTTTTTTTAAAATCAAATGGAATATTTAATTGATTAAGTACGTCATTACCTATAGATCCCTCAACAATTAATTGATATGTGTACGTTATTGAATACTCATGATTAGATGGTAAAACTGAAATGATTACTTTTTCTATAATATTACCCTTCTCCATAACTCCTGTTGCTTGATAATGATGTTCGTCAACTTCTTTGTCCCAAGAGTATCCATCTTCCTTTTTAAATATATCCCTTAGTTCATTTTTTACCATTCGTAACGGAACATTAGACTTTGTATCCTTTATATAAACCTTCCATTTTTGTATTTCAATGTTATTGGTTTCCGTTACTTTTTTAATATCCTCAAGTTCTTTAAAACTAGAGATGCTATATACACTAGTAAAATTGTTAATTATAATAATAGTTAAAATAGTGATTATTGTTATATTAATATATCGATTTCTCATAAACAGATCACCTCCTCAACATTATGGATAATTATTTGTCGATGTATACCTGTTTTTTCATTTTATTAATAAAATTTTTTAATAATTTTTTAAACTACATATTTTCTTCATAAATAAGAGTTAATATTGATTTGTAAATATTTCGGAGGTGTGATTACATGTTAACGTTAAACAAATTTATTTATTTAATAGCCTTACTGCTAATACTTGTACTTGGTGCATGCTCAAATACCTCAAGTAAGATGGACCACAGTAACATGAACATGGATAATACAAAAGAAGAAAGTGAGAGTTCAAAAGATAGTAAGATAGAAAACTCAAATGCAACTCAGAAAATAGAAAAAAATGAGTTTACTATTGTTGCACAAGAACGAAAGCATACCCTAATTGAAAGTATAAATGTCAATGCATGGACATTTAATGGATCAGTACCTGGACCGGAGATTCGCGTTCAAGAGGGTGAAAATGTAAAGATCAATCTAAAAAATGAACTAAAGGATCCCGTTACTATTCACTGGCATGGAATACCGGTCCCTAATAATATGGATGGGATTCCAGGTGTGACAATGAATGCTGTTCAACCTGGAGAAAGCTTCACCTACGAATTTTTAGCAACTGTCCCCGGAACGTATTGGTACCATTCCCATCAAGATGGTGTCAACCAAGTTGATAAAGGACTTTATGGTTCTTTTATTATTGAGAGCAAGGAACAGAAGGATTATAATAGAGACTATGTTCTAGTGCTAGATGAATGGATGAGTGATCCAGAATCGATGGATATGGAATCATCTGATAAGATGGAAGGCATGGATCATGAAAGTATGAACATGGAGTCAGAAGAGATGGAAGGCATGGACATGGAAGCAACTCAAACTGAGGAAATGGGTCATGATATGAGTATGTACGACATCTTTACCATTAATGGGAAAAGCGGTAAGGATATCCCTTCATTACCTGTTAAAGAAGGAGAAAAGGTTAGAATCCGACTAGTAAATGCTGGCTTTATGTCACACAAAATCCATTTACATGGACATGATTTTAAAATAATTAGTTCAGACGGACAGGAAATTACAAACCCTGAAATTCTAAAGGATGAATTAATTTCAATAGCTCCTGGAGAACGTTATGATATCGAATTCACAGCAGATAATCCAGGAAAATGGTATCTTGAATGTCACGGTGATATGGAAGGTACAGAGGGCATGAAAACTATGATTGAATATGAAGGTTTTGAAGGCGAAGTTAATGATGAGCCAAATTCACAAGATACACTTCCTGTTTTCGACCTTACATCATATGGGAAAAATAAAGTGGGAGAGTTTACGCTTGATCAAGCCTATGACATATCCTATACAATGAATTTAAATACCGAAAATAATGGAACAGAAAATATTTATACAATAAATGATAAAACTTTCCCAGAAACAGAAAGTTTAAACGTTAAAGAAGGAGATTTGGTAAAAGTTACACTTGTTAATAACTCGGCTGAAGATGATCATCCAATGCACCTACATGGACACTTCTTCCAAGTTCTTAGCAAAAATGGTAAGCCTATAAAAGGTTCACCTATTGTAAAAGACACCCTAAACCTTAAACCTGGAGAAGAGTATATTGTTGCATTTAAAGCAGACAATCCAGGAGACTGGATGTTCCACTGCCACGACCTTCACCATGCCACAGCAGGTATGGTAACAAACGTAATGTATGATGGTTTCAAGCCAAACTTTACTCCTGACCCAAAAGCAAATAACAAACCCGAGTAATAAAGAATAGGGCACCCACTTACGTGGCTGCCCCCTCATATAAACCGTACGTGCAGTATTAAGGCATAAATTTACCCCGTGTTCCATGACGTCAAGTAGTTCTTACGGTATTCGCATTTTTCATTTTGCGAAGTCTCCATTCACTGTAGTTCACTTCGCCTTTCTCTTTAACACGTTCTTTGGCTCTTTTAAGTTTCTTTAGTGATTTTTCTTTCATATACCTTATATACTCTTATACTTTTATTGCCAAACTGTGTTCCATAGAAATGTTGAAAAGCTGAAAAGCTGAAACTATACCTACCCTAGCATAGAATTCTATATTCCACCTGCTTTGCATTGCTTGCTTGACCTTTCTTTTGAGTCAGGTTTCGATGTATCATAGAGAATTTTAACTATCTTCTGATTAAGCCTTCAACGGAAAGCAGTTCGTCCCTACATACATTTAAGTAGCCACTACAAGGTATCCCAACTTGTTTGTTTGCTTCTTTGGGCTTCCATAAATTAAGATAATAGTTTACTTTACCTCGAATTACTAGATAGCTCCTTTTATCCAATCGCTTGGGTTTTTGTCAATGTCTTTCCTGTTTTCACTCTAATCTTTTTCGGAAGTCCTTCCACATCGCACCCTTCGGCTTTGCGATATAATAAGGTTTTCATCTCTCTTTCGTTTTGCTCCAATGTTCATAGGTATATCCTACAAAAGTGAAATCATCATGATAAAATTAACGATTTTTGCTTTTCCAAAGAGATTTCAAGCCCTAAGTCTAATATCTTTTGTGTAAGTGCCTTTGCGTCTTTGATATCATTCTCTGTTTTCGTAAAGAGTAGAAAATCATCTGCGTAATGGATGTTTTGAGCAAGTGTCCAATGCTCATTAAGATAAATTTGCTCAAGTAACGGTGAGATGACTCCACCTTGCGGAGTTCCAGAATCTCCGTTGAGATATTTTCCGTCTTCCAAATAACCTGCTTTCAACCATTTCCATATCACATTTAGAACAGTACCGTCAGTTACGTACTTATGTATTATCCTGTCCTACTTCTTGTAAGGAATGTTATCAAAGAATCATTTTATGTCACAATTACAATTATATTTGTAGCCTTGTTTTATGTTTGCCATAATGATTTGTAAGACTCGTTCAATTCCTCGGTTGGGTCTGTAGCCACATGACCATTTTCGGTTCTATGACCTCCTCCGACTCCCTCTCATCCATCCACCATTTCGTTTGCACTTATAGGATTCTGCTTTACTTCCCAAGAAAGTGATGAGGAGGGTATCCCCAATTCCGTTAATTACTTTCTTAACATGTCGTTCGCCATATCCCGAGACATTCTTGAGTATTGCGATTCCAAGTTCTCACACCTTCCATGGTTATCGCCCATATTCGCTAGGCTCGACTTCTCTTTAGCAACCTACGGTGGGTTCTTTTGACGAGACGGCAGGATTCACTTTATGTTACAACCTGTTAAGTTGCTCGCACTCTTCTAGAGAGTTACTTTGTCATCACAGGGCTTCAACCTTAGAATTTCTTCACCAGTTTCCTGTCAGCTACTGAGCGTCTTGGCACTTACTCAGATTGGACTTTCACCAATTAGCAATTACGGCTTGCAGGGCACGCCAAATAGAAAATAAAACCCTAGATTCATAGTTGTCCCTTAATAGATAATAAATGATATTTATTATTTTTTATATATAGAGACTATACTTTTCTAGGTTTATTAGATGCTCAAAAATATTTCCTAGAAAGATATATTCTAGCTTTATAAGTTGAACTATCTAAAAAAATTATATTGTTACTTAATAACCCTTTCGTAAAAAAATTAGGTGAAATATTAATATCCGTTATACGCTTCTATATCAAATCCATTATTGCTGTCCCCATACTTTTCTTTTGACCAAATATTTATTATTAGCAGCAACCTGCTCAGCCTCTCTGTACTTATCAATAAACTTATAATCGTTATAAAGATAAGCAACTCTTACTAATCCTACTTTAAGGAGAAGCTCCGTACAGTTTGACTATTAAATCTAACATGTATTAATTTTCTATCATATTTATCTGTAATATTAATGTCATATTCAATTTCTATATCTTTATCTTCGATTTGATTCCTTAAGAAAAGAGTAGCTTCTTTACCATAAGGTTGCCTAGTTTTCAGAAGAGATATAGGAGTAAACGAGGTGCCGAGACTTTCTACTGTTGACGACAAGCTTGTATTGTTACTACATCCATATAGAAACATAAAAATAACTGCTTTCATACATTTTTTCCTCTCGTTTTTATGCAAATTGCTTAACTTTGCTATTAGACTGAACTATCATTGATAAAACGGAGAGTGCACCTGGATCGAAAACTTGTTGGGATTCCATTAATTTAAGTGATTCCAGTGTAGAGTATGGATCATCATGATTATATTTCTGCTTAGCTGTTAAGGCACTGAATACATCAGTAACATTTGCTATCCGCCCAATTAGTGATAATTTTTTATTTTTAATACCTAGTGGGTACCCGCTGCCGTCAATTCTTTCGTGATGTTGTGAACAGAACTCAATAATAGTTGAATCAAAATCCATTTCACTTAGTAAAAAAACACCTTGTAACACGTGGTTTTTTAGTTGTTTTCTCTCAACTTTTGAAAGTTTTCTATCTGTTTTAAGTACTTCATCTCTCATTTCAATTTTTCCTATATCATGCAATAAACCAGCTAGGAAGAGTTGTTCCTTATTTAAGTTTAATATCTGCCCCATTTTATATGAATAGTATGCTACGAGTAAGCTATGGTCCCCTGTTCTTGGATCTCTCATATTTAAACACTGGAATAAAACATAACCCATTTCCCACTCTCTTTCTTTGCAATTCTTCTGCATTAATTTTACAAATAATACCTTTGCTTCTTCTAAAATTATCATAGTAATTTCCTCCCTTTTATAAAAAAGAAAACACGCAAACGACTCTATATTCCAAGAGCAATTTGCGTGTTCCGCCTTTTAGTATATTTATTTAGTTTATATGATAACAGAATTAAGACCATATGCAATGCCATATGTGAACATTTGAAATATTTTTGGAATTTTATAAAGTGTCTAATCCTAAGCTATATTATCAATACTTTTCTTTTTTTGTACTAATGTAGTCAATAGCAGCATCATCACATTTATTCCATACAAGAGAATTAAATCGTTGTCTTTTTTCATCTCAACTCATTTCGACCTCTAAAGCACCTAATTCAGGATAATAATCAACTTGAACCCATTTTATCTTATTAGATAAATGCTTAGAAATATCTTGGTAGTTAAAAAACATCGGCTTAATGTAAGTATTTCTAATATCAATGGCAATATGCTCTATAAAGTTTGTTACAGAATAACTACCTTCTACTTCTATTAGAAATACTGTCACTATACTTTGATCGTTTAATTCATCATTTGTTATATGTACATTAGAATAGTCCACCACATTTTCATTGGTCTTCTGTCTACCACTTTGCTAGTATTAAGGTATGGGGATTTAATCTTTAGAATTCTGATTTATGATACAATCTCTTCATTGCTATTAGTTTTAAACAGATTCTTTTATCCTCAAATGCTATTTTTTATTTAGTGCCTCTCAAGGAAAGAATGCTAAGAAATCATCTTCCTTCTATTGTCCTAATTGCTTTTTTCATTTCATTTAATAATCTCTTTTCCTTATCTTTATCTCCAAAGACATTGTAAAAGTCAAACTTAACATCTTCTTCACTAACAGCTGACCATGAAAAGGTAATGACAGGAATAGAAAATATATATTCCTGAGGTTCAACTTCATTATCTTTTATAACGTACATTATTGCTTCAGTATCGTTATTAAAAACACTATACTTTATATCAATTGCAAAAGCTTTCATATATTTCCTCCCTTTAACTAAATGTGAGGACAATAGATACCATTTATTTTAAATAATTGGTTTTATTACCTTTATCAATATTTTACTCTTTTTATAATCCATAAGTAATGAAAGCGAATAGATAAAAAGTCGGCTTTGCAAAAATGGGGCATTTTCCTGCTTAAAAAGGATTCATCCCAAGACACTTCTTTAAAGCTCTTAAATAAAATTAGTTTAACAAAAACCCAATAGGTGACTAATATAGTTAGTCGACAATACTAACTACACAACGTAATATTATCATGACAAGAAATAGTAGATGGATGGTGCTTACAATAATGGTTCAAATACGATCCAATTTAGCTAATTTAGTAAAAGAATACAACGAGAAAAATGTAGCTTCTTTGTCAATACGTCAACTGTCCGTCGATATAGAAGAACAATATGAGGTAGTCAGACGACTTTATAATGATGATATGGAGCGCTATCCAAGGAGATTACTTGAAAAATTATGTTTATATTTTAACTGTCGCATAGATTCTATACTCCTCATTGAAAGCTCAGAAAAACCACAAGAATAAACCAAGTATTATTAAGTGAAGCGGGTAGAATAAATAAAAGAAGTACTTAGGTAAAGATAATTGGAGTCTTGGCTTCCAATAAAGTAATAACGAGAATGGTATAGCAAACAATTGAATCCAAGTACTATAAAATAAGCAAAAGAAGATGGTTACCAACGCAAAAAGTAAAAGTTGGGTCATTTTTTTTGTCTAAAAAGATAAAATAAAACTGGTACCCACACCCCATATAGACCGTATTCTAAAGGTGAAATTATTGGAACTACTAGTAGCCATAATAATCCATAAAGCTTTTTCTCTTCTTTCAGAAAGGCAATGCCTATAACAGACACTAAAAACGTAAACAGGATATTTAATTGCATATTATTTATTACAAGATAATGTGGGATGGTTGAAAACAATGCAAATCCCAACAGCCTAATTGTATACTTCTTGATATTTTTTGTGTAGTAACATCCCACTGCAACCCCAAAGGCGAATAAAGGAAAAGCTATTCTACCAACTACTCTAAAAATCTCTATTTGAGGGAAAAAGAATAGGCCGATATGGTCTGTTAACATCGATAAAATAGCAACTAATTTTAATGTGTCGTTTCTCATAAATTGTAACTTCCTAGTTGCTGTATTTTAAAAACTTACTTATTTTACTGTTTATCATTATTCTTTAAATTAATAATACCGGAAGCTATTATTAAAAGGTAGTTTCTACTATTTATCTTTTGCCTTTCTAATGTAAATAGATCATTACTTATTTTTATTAGCTGACCCTCTGATAAATTTTTAAGTATAAAATCTAAAATGTCATCAGGATTACAAGTAGATTTAACATCTTCAATTTTCTTTAAATGATGTGTTATCCTCGCAGCGGCTTTGTATCGCTTCAACATACTTTTTTTACTCTTCATCCAACTCACCTAAAAACTCTTCTATTATATTAAGAAATAAGTCATTTACACTTTGCTGTTTTTTATATGCTAATGTGCTTAGTTTTTGGTGTGTATAATAAGGTATATCTAATAGCACTTGATCAAGACCCGAAGAAAGGAAAATAAAATCTTTTGTTTTCTCTATTCTTCCTTTTAAAATGAATTTTTGTAGTAAATAATACTGATCATCACTAATATGAATTTTCGACTGCCTACTTCTTATGTAATAATCGCCTAAGGGAGTCTCATAAAATTGAATGTTTTTTGGACCTATCTGTTTTATTAATGTATAGAAAAGACAGTATACGGGATGATCTACGTACTTAGGAATAGGAATTTGAAATTCAACGAATCCCTTTTTTGTAACATATGGCTTATCTATCCATCTTTCAATATTAATATCAATACTATTTATATAAACTGTTTCTCCTTTTTCATTAAGAACAGATAAAGGATCTGTATTGACAATTACGCACTTTTGATTGTCCAGTGTTATATGCTTAAACAATCTAAACCCATCGCTATAATTGGCAAGTTTTTTTCCGTACTGATTATTTCTTTTAGAATGTTTTTTCTGTTTTAATTCAACAAGGATTTTTTCACAATCTTCTTTAGTAAATCTACGCTCTAAACGATGGCTAATACTTACCATGCTGCTTTGAATTTTATTATCCAATGCAAGTTGATTTAAGTATTGAGGAGTTATTCCCACTAATCTTGAAGCCTCTTTTAACGACAAATCATTCCTGTTGTATCTTTCCTTTAATCTCTCAACTTCTGACGAGCTAAAGCGATACCCTCCATCTCTTCTGTGGGTATCAGGGTTAATTGGTTGAGCAATCTTATTGGAAATCATATATTGTATTTGTCTTTTAGTTTTATTTAATATTCTGGCTAGTTCATTAACTGTAATGTACATATTTAAATCTCCTTAGACACTTCTTTAAGCTACTCCAGCAAACCAATCTTTAATAGCATAGTTATTATAAGACTGTGAGTCTCTATTTTGAATTTTCCCGATTTGGATTAATTTTTTGCTATCGTCTATTAGATAAAATAATCTAGCTCTTTTACACTTAACTCTCTTTATGCTTTTATCAATGTTTAGTGGAGAATATTTTAGAGAACGAGGTCGGGGATCTGATTCAAGAACCTTCAAAACCTTTATAATAATCTCTTGATCCTTATAACTGAGTTTAGTTAACTCCTTATGTACTCTTTTTGAAATAAATTCAATTGTATACATCTTTCTATACACCCTTCCTTACTTCCTACATAGAAACGGAAGTTTCTTGCTATGTATCGTCCTTTATTTTAATTTATTTAATTCGTTGTCTTATTATCAGGTTATCGCTTTTTAGTTTCTGTAAAATCTTGTTACTCAAATTGGTAGCAGTTTTTCCTTGGTGAATCATAAATGAAATTGGACCAATTGAGATACAATCGTATTTACTAACATCAAAGTTTCGATATTACGTATAAGCCTATTCCAAGTTTCAAGAATCCTTTTGTCCTGATACCCCTCTTGAAAAGTTATATCATAAAATTTTATTATCTGATTTTGTAATTTTGGTGATTACTGTGTTTGGATTGTTTATCAAATACATTTTCTTCCATGTAGAGCCTAACACTTCTCCCTACATCCTACTTTTCTAACTACCAAAATGTGTATTGTATTGTTGACTAATTAAGTTAGTCGATAACATAATAGCAAGAAAATTTAAAAAATACAAGTATTAATATTATAAAAGAAAATTATTGTTTATTATTTGTAATTAAACCTATGAAAATCATGGATTTTTCTAGGTTTTGAGATTTTAGTAGTGTAAAATTAGAAATAGAGAAGTTTAAGATTTGTAGGAGCTTGGACAAGGTTCTATTTACAACTTTATCCAAGAGAGGCAGGAGGGAAATTATGGAGATTATATTAAAGGGTAATAAATATGATTTAAATTTATCTTCTCCAGAATTTTGGAATAATAATCAATTTTTTAAGATTTTCATAGACAATGGTTTTTCAAGTGTATCCTGGGATCATGTTCCGGACGAAATGTTACTTTACCTTTTCCTGCATGATGAACCTACAATTGGCAAAAAAAGATCAGATAATACAAAGAGGGAATATTTTCGGGATGTTAAAGAATTTATTGAGTTTGCAAGTCAATTTGGGGGGATCAGGTATATTGATGAAGAAGATGTTCAAAAATACCAATATATAATAGAAGAAAAAAATCTTGCCCCTTCAACTTTAAGAAGAAAAACAACTGTTATTAAGCAATTTTTAACATACCTTTTTAAACGAGGTGCCATTAAAAAAGATGTAACGATTATGTTAAAAAGGGTAAGTGTCGATAAAGAACAGCTTGTTAATCGTGACTTTTATGATCATGAAGTGCAGCAGCTCTTAGAATACTTTAAAAAAGAAAACTATTTTGCTTACACATTGTTATATGTATTGGTTTCAACTGGATTACGTATAGATGAACTGGCAACAGCTAATTGGTCTTCCCTTTTTTATTATCCTAAAAGTGATAGTTATTTCTTAAGTGTGACAGGTAAGAGGAACAAGGAGAGAAATGCTAAGATTTTTAATGATGTTCTGGAGGTTGTTAGTGAGTTTCGAAAAAGAAGAGGAATTTACAGTGAGTTATCCGAGGTAGATGAAACTGCCTTTTTTCCTAAAGCAAGTGGCGGGCATTACAATTCTAGTTATCTAAGTACTGAATTCTCTAAATTAATACTCACGACCAGCCATATATTTCCATTTATCAAGCGAAGAAAGATGCTCCATGAAAAAGGAAGTAAAAGGTTTAATATTACTCCTCATACCTGCAGGCATTACACAGCTGCTTATTTTGCTGATAAAGGTATTGACCTCAAAAGCATACAAGATATGCTGGGTCACGAGTCTCTTTTAACTACCGAGAGGTATTTAAGAAGACGCCGAAATTTAGAGGATCATGCAGGAGTAAAAGTAGGGGGAAATTTTATCAATTAATAAATACTAGCACAAACACTTATTTACTAATTATATAATGCTTTTTCAAGAGAAAGTGTAATAGTAATAATCTAAAATTCCTGACCAATATAGATCGTGAAAAAAGTTAATATTATAGAACCAACAAGAATTTTAATAGAAATTGATGTGCAGGACACTTTAGAACAGATATTTCGATTAAGTAAAATAATTGTTGTTTTTGTCAATATTAA
>NZ_NUMC01000131.1:0-2720 GCF_002577655.1 Bacillus sp. AFS040349
TAAAGTCGTTTCTGTAGTGATTAAAGAAAAAAATACACTATTTTAATAGACTACATGCTACTTAGTTAAGTCTATAGCTACAATTTAAATAATAATGAATAAAAAGAATAATTAATATATAATTTAGAAGAACCAATGTACCTTTATTTTAAACGTGAGTTCTCTTATAGAAACTTTGAAAGTCGTTTGGGGACATTGGTTTATTAATCTTACTAGATACGATATTATATAATTGTGCAGTGACCTTTAGGTGATTCCGACCATTAACTGGACTGGGGCTATTATTCATAGACCTCTAATATTGATGTGAGGCACTCCATTCAATTAGAAAGACGGCACTGCACATTAAATTAAATATAAAACAACGGATTATCCTGTCAATTTCGACAGGTTTTTTATTTTTTTAGAAGGAATATTATGGTTAGTGTCGAATACTCCTCCTCAATAGACTATATAGAGAGATTTTAAAATCAATATAGTGAATAGTGTGCAGTTGAAACTCTAAAAGTGTATGGAGCTAGTGAATCTAGACTCTTTTGTTAAATCTGAGATTAAATATCTGGCGTTATAATCCTAACATGCTACATTGGGCTTAAGCTCTAACAGAAACTTGGATGGTCAGATATAATCATACTGCTTACTGTTCGGAGAGGAAATCATGGAAAATACGATTACTCCTTTTAGTTATGGGAATCATTCAGATAATAAAGGTCAAGATACTCGTAAGTTTTATCAATTTTATGTTGGTATAGATATTGGAGCTAGTTTTCATGTAGCTTCTTGTATTAAATTTGATGCATTTTTAGACCCCAAAGGAATTGCCTGGAAACGAACAAAAACAATGAAATTTAACTCTGATAGCGCAGGAATCGCAGAATTTTTAAAAGCTTTAAAACAAATAGAAGATCAATTTACTATCAACAGAGATGATTTCTTAATCCTATTAGAACCTACTGGTGGACATTATTCCTATTTAGTTCAGCAAGTATTATTGAACGAAGGATATCAACTCTTTCAAGTGGAGAATAAAGCAGTTGGAGAATTTCGTAAGAATAATTTAGGTATCTCAGAAAAATCAGATTCAATGGATGCCAAAGTAATGTCCTATATGGGGTGGCATAAACAACTCCATCCTCACATGCAGGGAGTTACTTTAATAAGACCTCAAACTGTCTTACAATCCTTATTTCGGACTGTCATGCGAGATCGATGGTATTTAAACGTTCAGTTAACTCGAAGAAAAAATCAAGTTCAACAATTATTAAAAGTAACACACCCAGACTTAAATAAAGCATTTAAAAAATTGGCTACTTCTTCAGTAATGAAATTAGTATTAGAATACCCTTCGGGTCTTCACATGAAGGGATCATCGGAAGATGAATTGTATAAGGCAATTTCTAAAGCAGGCGCTAAGAATGTAGCGAAAAAGGCTGCTAAAACACTATCTGAAATTATGCCCCATACAGTGGCTGTACCAGTAGAACATCTAGTAGGAAGGCAGAAATGGGTAATTGAAGAAGCCTTGAGGCTTGAGGAAAGCATTCAACTTATCGATGTAGAAATCCATTCACTTCTTAGAGGAGACCCTGAAAAAGGAATTGAACCACATCCATATACGGAGTTACTTCTTTCTTTTCCTTTTGTCAGTGAAAATATTGCCTGTACCTTAATCGGTGTTATTGGAGATATAGATCGTTTTAATACATATAAAGAATTCAAAAAATACCTTGGTGTATCAGCTGAAAATTCTCAATCTGGAACATCTGTACATTCAACAAAACAAACCTATGGTGGTGTTCGAGATGCACGTCGAGTGCTTTATCAGATGTCCATGATGATGTTAGCGAATGGAAAACGAAAACCAACCGTCTTCAAAGCATATTACGATCGTAAAGTTGACGAAGGAATGATAAAGAAAAAGGCAATTGGTCATCTTTGTGGTAAAATTGCAAATTTGATTTATACAATTTTAAAAAGTGGCCAGAAATACGACCCTAAAATACATGCGGCTGCTTGTGGAATAGAGTGGGATGAAGTGTATAAGTTAGAAGAAAAGCAAGAGCCAGTGTTATTGAATTAACGAAGAAGATTTATTGAATAAAGGTAGAGAAAATATGAAGGTGATGGGGGAATATATTATTGACACCGATTAGAAAAGCCTATGGTTATGTAACAAGAATTAAAGAAGGAAAAACACAGGTATTAGTCTTTCAACATCCTATTACTGAAGCAGGGATACAGATACCCAAAGGCACAGTAAAACCCAAAGAAGACACTTATCATGCAGTCATTAGAGAAATTGAAGAAGAAACAGGGTTGAGAAGTTTTCATGTTGAAAATTTAATTGCAGAAGATTTATGGGAGAACGATGACGGTGCAATACATAATAGGTTTTTTTATAAAATATCTGTATCAAGTGTTCCAGATGAATGGGATTACCAACCAACAGGCGGAGGAGATGAAGAAGGATTAACATTCCATTTCTTCTGGATTTCATCCGAAAATGAAGTTGAACTTATAAGAGGACATGGAGATTATTTGAACCTTATCTTTGATTAACCTTATTAAATAAACGGTGCTTTTCTTAAAAAAGAGAGTATATTTTATACATTTCCCTAAGTCTTTTAAAAAACCAAAAAGCCCTGTTTTCGAATAAAAAAACAGGGCTTTTTTCATACGGTAATATTCACTAGTTTTCTAAAGCACTACACTACATTTAA
>NZ_NUMC01000132.1:0-8204 GCF_002577655.1 Bacillus sp. AFS040349
CCCATCTCAAAGCACTACCCCAGCAAGAGGATATCTTGAGTGAAATACTTTCCCTCAATCCGACTTACAACCTCTATTATGTTCGATTTTCCATTTTCTATAACAGAAAATCACAATAAATTTATCTTCTTCCTATGAATAAAGAATAATGACCTATTAAACCGCCCTTAAAATTCATTTTTACCGATGTGCAAAAAATCTTCCCATTCTGTACAATGGTTGTACAAAGAAGAAAGGAGAAGTAAAAGTGAAACCAATTGAACAAATCAGTGAACGTATTATAGAAGAAGCCTGTGCATTAAGAGCCTCAGACATTCACATTATTCCCAGAGAACAAGACACACTCATTCAGTTTCGAGTTGATGATGATTTAATTGAAAAACATACGATGAAAAAAGAGATCTGTGGTCGGATCATCTCTCATCTAAAATTTCTGGCTTCGATGGATATTGGAGAAAGACGAAGACCTCAGAATGGATCACTATCACTTTCTACTACTAATCTAAATGTTCATCTAAGATTATCCACCCTCCCTACCATTCACGAAGAAAGTCTTGTGATTAGAATTTTGCCACAAGAGAAAATACCGCCAATAACACATTTATCATTGTTTCCTGCCACAACAAACAAACTGCTCTCCATTTTGAATCACTCACATGGTTTAATGATTTTTACCGGCCCAACTGGCTCAGGTAAAACAACAACACTTTATTCTCTCATTCATTATGCAAAGCGTCATTTTAACAGAAATATTATCACGTTAGAGGATCCGGTAGAAACGAAAAGTGAGGAAGTATTGCAAGTTCAAGTTAATGAAAAAGCGGGGATTACCTATGCTGCTGGGTTAAAGGCAATTCTGCGTCATGATCCTGATATTATTATGGTTGGAGAAATACGAGATCGAGAAACAGCTCAAATTGCGATTCGCGCCAGTCTAACGGGTCATCTTGTTTTATCAACCATGCATACAAGAGATGCAAAAGGAGCGATATATCGATTAATGGAATTCGATGTAAGTTTATCTGAAATTGAACAAACTCTAATTGCGGTCTCAGCTCAAAGACTAGTTCAACTTAAATGTCCATTCTGTGAAGATCAATGCTCTCCTTTTTGTAAGAAGCTTAGACAAAAAAGAAGGTTAAGTATCTATGAGCTTTTATATGGAAAAAACCTAACAGCTGTAGTAAAGGAGGCGAAAGGGGAATTAGCTTCCTATCATTACCCAACATTAAAAGATGTTATTAAAAAGGGAATTGCACTAGGATATCTTTATCCAAATTCTTATGACCGTTGGGTGTTTCGTTATGAAGATTAATAAAAAATGGAATTTAAAAGATCAATTATCATTGTTAAAAAGATTAAGTAGTTTGCTAGATAAAGGGTACACATTAAATGAAGCCTTACAGTTTCTTCATGTTAATGAGCAGGGTTATAAAAAAGCTGATTTACAGCAATGTATGATATACCTATCAGCAGGTAACTCATTTCGAGCAGCTCTTTCAAGCTTAAGTTTTCATCGGGATGTGTTAAGCTATCTTTATTTTGCCGAACAGCATGGAGACCTAGAATTCTCACTAAAAGAATGCAGTGGAATTTTGGATAAAAAACTCACACAGTTTGATAAGCTTGCAAAACTACTACGATATCCCATCTTTTTATTATCAACAGTGGCAATTATTTTATTAATGATACAATTTGTTGTTACCCCTCAGTTCGAGCAGTTATATGCTTCTATGAATATTGAAACCTCCTTTTTCTCACTTTTTTTAATAATCGTTTTTAATACATTAAAGCTGTCAGGAATTTTACTAATAGTAGCAGTAATCATAATTGCTATTTATTTCTTTTTTATATTTAACAAGCAGTCTCCAGATTTACAAATGAATACAATTATTAAAATACCCATTTTAAAACGAATATTTGTTATTTCACACAGTTATTTCTTTGCTCTGCAACTGAGTAATTTATTAAAAGGGGGGATGTCTACTTTTGAGAGCTTAAAAGTGTTTGAAAATCAAAATCTATTGCCATTTTTTAAGGTAGAGGCAGGCTACCTCATTCAACAATTGCGTGCTGGTGAACAGCTTCATCACATTATTGGTGAACGATGCTTTTATGAAAAGGAGCTTTCCCTTGTTATTTTGCATGGACAAGCGAATGGACAGCTTTCACGAGAACTTTACACTTATAGTCAGCTTATTATCGATAAGCTTGAGCAAAAAATGGTGAAATTTATGGCAATCGTTCAACCTGCTATTTATGGATTTGTAGGTATGATCGTGTTATTTGTCTACTTATCTATGCTTTTACCGATGTACAAGATGATGGAAAGCTTATAGGAGGTATTCGATGAAGAATGAAAAAGGATTTACGTTAATTGAAATGTTAATTGTGTTACTCGTTATTACTGTATTGCTGCTTATTACGATTCCAAATGTCACGAAGCATAATAGCAGTATTCAAAAAAAAGGCTGTGATGGGCTTATTAATATGGTACAAGCCCAAGTAACGTCTTATCAAATTGACCATAAAAAAATACCTACAGTAGGAGAACTAGAAACCGGTGGTTATCTACGAAACACACCTGTATGTCCAAATGGGAATACGGTTGTAATTGCTGCGGATGGAGTTGTTTCTGATGGAGGAGCACCGGCTTCAGATTAATAAAAATGGCTTTACTCTTTTAGAAACAGTTCTTGTGTTGGCCATTTTAAGCAGTATGAGCTTGCTTTTTATTGCGAATATTGTTCCTATTTATAATAAAAAAGTATTAGATACTTTTTTAGATACATTTGAAAAAGATGTAATGTATGCCCAGCAACACGCACTGATAAATGAAGAAAGAACTTATATAGTATTTGTACCGAGTCAGAACAAATATACAATTGAAGGGACAAAGCTTGGGTCAATACTTATTGAAAGAAAGTATGACAGCCGAATTAAACTTGAGGCTGAAGTATTTTCTAACCGAATCACTTATAATCCAAACGGATCAATTCGAGCAAGCGGAACTATGCACATTACCTATTACAATCAGTCTTATAAGGTGGTTTTTTATCTTGGAAAGGGTCGTTTTGCTCTTCAAGAACTATAAAGGCTATTCATTAGCTGAAACAATCACAGCATTTAGTATGTGGATTTTAATAGTCTCCATCCTTATCCCTCAGCTTGTTCTTATCACACAAGAGCGAGTTACAACAAAACAAACTTCTGATGCATTGAAATTATTACACGAGAAAATTCAATCGGTAGCTTTTTCGGATTTAGACAAGGTAAACGAAGATTTTGAAAAAGATTCTGTGGTTTATCACTTAACATGGAAGGAGGAAGGTGCGTATCAAAAGGCTTGTATGGAATGGACAAGTTTGTATAAAAAAACAAAATCGGTTTGCCTTCTTGTATCTTAACGAACGGGGGTATACGTTTTTGAATATGCTTCTAACCTTTTTTATTTACTCCTTCATTATTTCAACTCTCACCATTATTTTTCACTTTTTAATTTCTCATTCTCAACATCCCGAAGACTTAAGACCATTTGAATGGGAACTTTTTATTATTCAACTTCATAGGGAATTTAAAGAATCAAGTAACATTACCATTCAGGATACAGAATTAACGTTCACGAATAATACTGGACAACATGTTAGTATTAATCACTATAAAAACCTAATTCGTAGACAAATAGCTGACAGAGGCCATGAAATCCTCCTTTTAAAAGTAAAAACAATGACTTTTCACCAGGTTGACAGGGGGATCCAACTTTCTATAATAAGTGAGGCTGGTAAAGTCTACACCTACACATTTAGAACTTATAAGGAATTAGTAAAAGTATGAAGCACGAAAAAGGGTTCATTTTGCCAAGTATGATGGTGGTTGTTTTTTTCTGTTTACTAATAACAGCGCATATATCAATATCCTTAGTAAATGAAAAGAATTTTTATGAAGAAACAAAACAATATTATGCTCTCGATTCAATCATGCAAGTTGCAGTTGAAAGGTCACTAAATGAAGTGAAGGATTATGGAACTGCTTTACTTAATGAACAGATATCAGTGAACACGTTTAATGGTCAATTTAATTACCTGGTTCAGGAAGTCTCACCACTGATTTTTAATGTTTCTATCACATGTCAAACAAATGAAGGAAAAGAATATACAGCATCTTATCAATATGATTCGTCAATAAATGAAATGATTTTATGGTCTGAATATTAAAAATTATGGTATTGTAGAAAGAAAACGTGGAGGAACTGGTTTTGGAAGCAATATATTTAACTGGATTTATGGGGGCAGGAAAAACAACAGTTGGTCAACAACTCTCACAAAACATGCAACTTCCTGTTATTGATACAGATCAAGAAATTGTAAAAAAATTAAATAAAAGCATTAAAGAAATATTTGAAGAATATGGTGAAGCCTTCTTTCGCGATCAAGAAACGAAAGTCTTAAAAGAACTTCCAACAAAGGACATTATTATTACAACCGGCGGTGGGATTGTTATTAAGGACGAAAATAGAGCTTGGATGAAAGAACATGGCAGGATCGTGATGCTTCATGCAGACATTGATACAATCTACGAACGTGTTCACTCAGATAAAAGTCGACCTTTAGCAAGTAAAAAATCAAAAAAAGAGCTTACTGATTTATATCAATCACGAGTAAACTTTTATCAAGATTGTACATTGTTAATTGAAACCGCACAAAAAAGTATTGAAGATATTGTGAATGAAATAAGTATACGATTAAATGCTTAGAACTTTGGAAATAAATAGAGGTAGATACCATTAATAATTGAGGTGTTTTACCTTGTCTACAAATGATTACGTTAAGTATGTTACACAACAAATTGTGAAATTTATGGACACGCCCAAAGAAACAAGAAAACAGCAACGGCAGGAACGCAAGGATCTTGATGCATCATCTTCATATTTCAGTAATCGTTGGTTAGGTGTTTTGCCTTTTGCAGTACGTTTGTTAATGAATAAGAAAAAAGATCGATAAAAAGGCAGGAGAACAGCGCAGTTTTGTAAACTGTGCTGTTTTTATTTTTACTAGTTACAAAAAAATGCTCTGTCATAAAGTGAATTTATATGACAGAGCTAACTGATCGATATTATTTTACAAAATATCGAGGAGTGACAGGCACCATCTATGCCTCTGGTACAACCTGAATTTTTTTAATTTCACCAGTTTTTGAGTCATATGTTATGGTTGTATAGACAGCAAAATCGTCCATACCTTCACGTAATGTTAAGCGGTATTGCTTAACTGTAAAATCCTTTTTCTTTTTGTCCCAAATTTTTTGAGAAAACAATACTTGTGATAGTGGGTAACGTTTTTTTGTTTCTTTTACTGCAACATCTTCCCATGTTTTTTGAGAAACAGCATGAACCTTAGGCGAAAATGAAACCTGTGTTGCTGTTAATCCGTACAGTATTGTAAGAAAAAATATCCATTTCTTCACCTATGAACACCATCCTTGCTACATATTTTTACCAATACAATGAAATTCATACATAGGTTGAGAGGTTTAATCATATGGAGGGAGTAAGAGGGAAAGAAGAAAGAAAATAATAAGGGGGAAATAGTAGTGATAGGTTTTATTACGTTGTTAATATTTATTACACTTCTTTTCATTGGGCTAGCAGTTGGAATTGGAACAAAATCGAGGAAAAATAGTAAGAATAGAAAGGGAAAATTGTCCTTTATCCCAACATTTTTTATTGGTGATTCCCACCACAAGCATGATCACCATGATGCAAATGATTCCTCTGACAGCTTTGGAGATAATAGAGGAGATTGAAGAAGATCAATTACGTATCCTGCTTATTGGATGTACTTCTGAACTCACTCAATCTAAAATGTCGATCAGTACAACATAAATGACAAGCAGAGAGAAATCAATGTTGGAGAGAAATACTTAGTTATTACGTGATCTCGCTTTCAAATGATCATCAGCTTCATTTAGTTGTTAAACATTATAATAAAAAATAGAAATAAAAATAATGTGTCTAATATATATAGTCCCATTACAACAGAAGATCAATTCTATACCCTATTGTTTTCATGAAAGAAGACGGGTGAAGGATATGAGATTCACGCATTAATTTTTGTCAAAAATGGTGTGAGCGAGGTAGAATCTTATGAAGTAAATGAAACACAAAATTCATCATTTCTGTTTATAAATTAGAGGGTGAAAAAAACTTCAACTCGAATAAAGACACTATTGTCGGAGTAACAATAGGAGATAATGGAAATGGATTTAATTACCCAGACATACCTCTCTTTACAAAAATAAAAAAGTTCATTGACTTGTTCTTTATAAAGTACTATTATGAAAATAGACCTAATCCAAAAGATTACATATGATCACATGAATTACAGTATATACATATATAGTTAAATAAAGGTATATCGTTTTGTTCTTTAATGAGAACATAATTGAGATGTAGTGGTAAGCAGTTAGTATTAAGAAAAAAATTATACATACTAGTTTGGTGATATCTCCTTACCATTGTCAATGGAGGTACTCGGTTATGCTGTGGGTTAATGATCTTTGACCTTAGACACAAGTTGTCGAGAGTGTAATGTGAGGAGGGGTTAGATGCCCTAGTTTAACTTGTATATCTAGAACTTAATATTTAATCCTTTTATTATCAAATACTACATTTCTTTTGGTCAATTAAAAAGGTGAAATATAATGTTTTGATTCACACGACTATATTTGTGGAGGAAAAAATGGATGAAATTAGTTTAAGGGCTATGTTTCATACCCTAAAAAAACGCTGGATCTTAATTGTTCTTATTCCTTTAATTGCATCCCTAGTTAGTGGTGCTATTTCAATTTTCTTATTAACACCAATTTATCAGGCATCTACACAACTACTAGTAAATCAAAAAGACACGCAGAATCAGTTAGATGCTAATTTATTAAGGAGTAATGTAGATTTAATTAATACCTATAGCGATATTATAAAGAGTCCTGTAATTTTAGACAAAGTAATTGATAAACTTAGTCTATCACAAAGTGTTGAGGAGCTAAATAGTAATATCTCCATAAACAGTCAAGCAAACTCGCAGGTTTTTTCGATATTCGTTGAAGATGTAAATCCAAGAAAGGCAGTCGAAATTGCAAATACTGTATCTGAAACATTCCAACAAAATGTTACTGGAATTATGAATGTTGATAACGTTAGTATTCTTGCGAAAGCTAAACTAAATGAGAACCCTACACCTTTAAAGCCACAACATGTATTGAATGTTACTATTGCATTGGTCATTGGCTTAATGATTAGCTTTGGAATAATTTTTTTAATGGAGTACCTAGATAATACATTTAAAAATAGCCATGATATCGAATCATATCTTGGACTCCCTGTCTTAGGGTCTATTCCAGAAGTTTCTCATAAAAAAAGTTCTAAAGCAAAGGCACTAGGAGGTGAAGCTCTTGAATCAAAAATTGAAGCATAGAGGGAAAAGTACAATTCAATTAATTGCACATAGTAATCCTAATACGGCTATTACTGAACAATATCGGCATATTAGGACCAGTATTATGTATTCCTCAGTAGATAAAGAGCTTAAATCTATTATGATTACTTCATCTGAACCAGGTGAAGGAAAATCTATGACAGCTGCTAACCTGGCAGTTGTTCTTGCACAGCAGGGAAAGAAGGTAGTCCTTGTTGATGCAGATTTAAGAAAACCCTCTATTCATTTTACTTTTAATTCTAGTAATATCGATGGGTTAACAAGTGTATTAACAAAGAAAATCAGCTTAAATGGTGCAATTAGTAGCACCTACGTTCCAGACCTTGACATATTAACATGTGGTCCCATTCCTCCGAACCCTTCAGAACTATTAGACTCAAAGGCTATGGAGTCAGTAATCAAAGAACTAAAAGCGACTTTCGATTACGTTGTTATTGATACACCACCCGTTATTACTGTTACAGATCCGCAAATTATTGCAAATAAATGTGATGGTATTGTTATGGTGGTGAAACGTGGAAAGACTAAGAAAGATAAAGCACAAAAAGCAAAAGAGCTTTTAGAAAAAGCTGAATCTCGATTGATTGGTGTCGTCGAAAATGGAGTTAAGTATACTGAGACTAATTACTATGGAAGGTACAATTAATCAAAAAATCAGCAATTTAGCCTCAAATATGTATCTTTACTTTACAGATAATGGTAGTGTCAAAAGAT
>NZ_NUMC01000133.1:0-26232 GCF_002577655.1 Bacillus sp. AFS040349
CTGTAAGCAAACTCAATTTTTTTTGAGTTTGTCTACAGTCTGGCACGTTCATCTTATTTTGATGAACGTGTTTTTACGTATAATTATTGTCTTACTAACAATTTTTCATTTTCTAGTAATTTTGCTATCGCTTTTGTTAAACTATAACTCCCAGGTGCATCATGTCCCATCTCCCATATCATCATACCTCCAAATTCCTCATCTATAGCAAGCTTGGTCTTTTTCTCTATAGTAGGAATACCGTTATAATAATATGTTGTTCCATTTACTTGAGCTTTATCTTGATGAGCAAATTCAGGATTGTTGGCAATAATAGCATCAAAGGACATTTGTTTAATTGATGGATCTTCAGGTTGAGCATAATAAGGAACACCCAGTACCAGTTTTTCACGTGGTAATTTATAACTGTCAAAAAGTGCTCCCCAATAGTTCACAATGTTTTCTATAAATGAATAAGGAGCTAAATTCGCTGCATTGTACTCCCCGTCCCATTGGCCATCGTAAGCCATAATGTTAACATAATCTACATAGTTAAACATTTCGGGATGAAATACAACTGATTGAATTTCTGTACCTGCTACACTGTGTATTTTTGAGTAGACAGCGATTGTGAGCTGTTTCTTTTTTTGATGCAATTTATTGCTCAATTGCTTTGTAAATTCTAACAATTGGTCGGCATCTTCTTGTAAACGTGGATGCTCAAAATCGATGTCTATTCCATCTAATTGTTCTCTATCCACTATAGCTAGTAGTTCATTTATTAATTTAGTTCTAGAAGTTTCCGAAGAAATGGCCGTTTTAAAATAATCATACGATTCGCCGCCTTCAATATGGTACCAGCCACCAACAGCAAGCAACACCTTTGTATTATGATTATGTGCACGTTTTACTAACTTTTTTAAATTAGTTGGTTCCGTTCCTCCATTCAATAAAACACTTCCATCTTTAGTCGGATGAGCAAAGGAATAAACAACGTGCGTTAGTGAAGAAAAGTCAATTGTTTCTGGCTCTCTAAAATCTTGAACATAGCCTATTAATACTTTTGGTTTGGATTCCTGTATTTCCGGAATTTTTTTCGAAATCGGTTGTTTTGTAGATTTAGATAAATTCTCAGTTTGTTTAGACTGATCGTTAGTTAGCTTTTGATGTTCTATATTCGAGAAGAGAACGCCTGAAAAAAATCCTCCTGCAAACAAGATAACAGCCACTATCAGTAAAAGATATTGCTTTTTCAAGGGTATTCACTCCTTTTTTTGCAAACTCTTTTAAAATAGTAACAAATAACTCTTACAAGTAGCGATGGTAATTATAGCAAGTCGTTATTTAACAGATTAAAATTGTTTTTTCTTAGCTAATGGTTCGACAACAAGATCCATTATCTTTTTGAGCAAATTCCACCCCCACTTATGCGTCATAGGCAAATGTTTTTGATAAAAATATGTATATTCAATCTGTTGAGTGGAACCGCGTTTTCTTTTAAATTCTCCTGCCCCAGCACTACGATGCCCAATATAATGATTATTCATTATTTCTTTCGTAATAAGGAATGAAAGAACCCTGTATAACCCAGCATTTTTCTCCATCTTCATGTTATAGCCTAAAATCGGGGTTGTCAGCACCTTTCCTTGGATGAAGAATCCTATAGCACCGACAATTTGCTCACCTTTACAAACCACTTTAAAGGTTAATAACTTACTTTTATACGCATGACGTATGAACTCTGTTGTAAACTGAGGGTTATTAGTAGAATACTTTTGTATATATAATTCTGAATACAAACTCAAAATAACATCACAATCTTCTATACTTGCATCTCTAATTGTATACTGATGTTTTTTGATCAGTTTTTCGTCTTGATAGAGGTTTTTTAGTTGTTGTTTAGTTAGTTTTTGCTCAGGATAAAATAGGTAGATAGAGCGTGACATTAATCTATTATATCCAACTGTATCAAACGATTTCATCATTTTTTCATGTAGATCCCTTGTAATCGATCGAAACAAGATAGTGTGTTTAGGGAACTTCTTCACTAAAAATTCAGTAATTCTCTGTATTTGATTAAAAGACAGAGTTGATTCAAATAGATTTGTTGATAAAAACCAATTATTAACAATAACAACTTTGTTCATGTTGCTCTTTCGAAGAAACTGCCCCATCATATCGATAACAGGGCGAAGGATCACCTCAAGCCCCTTATTCTTTAGCTCCCATAACTCTTCTTTTGCATAACTAATATAATGAGTGTAAGGTGAAGCAACATATGAATCTTTATACTGTTTGTCAGTTACAGAAACCGGCAAAAGAAGGTCATCTACTTCTAACAAATAAATTTCCGAATGAACATTTTCAATAAAATGGGAAACCTCGTATTTTATTAAAGGCTCAAAGTAAGTTTTTAAAAACTGTCCGTTACGCTTAGAAAACCAATCGATTGTATGATAATTATCAGTATTATATAAATGAATCATTACTTTTTACCTTCATCATATTTTCAATTCGCTTTAACTTTTTGTCCGAAGTAACGATGTCATAGGGTGTGAAGTGAAACTGTGGAATTACTAATTGATAATGTTTCCACAATTTTTGCAACTCAGTTAAAACAAGGTCTTTAACTACTTCTTCATCACTTTCTACCTTCAACTTAATCTCTACTAAGTTGAACTCCCGCTGTATAACCTTATATTCTAAAATCTGATTTGATGAGATCATGATAGATTTTCTAATAAAATCTGGAAATAAACATGTTTCTTCATTTGTTAATAAATTTTTCCCATAAAAAAGATCATCAGAACGGCCATCTATCCGTTCTAATGCTAAAAAATGTGACCCGCAGGGACATGCAGTCTTTCTCTCTATTAATATGTCATTCAAACGATATCGAATAATCGGTTGTGTTTTCCTAGTAAAGTCTGAAATAATTGGTACAAATATTCCGAGTTCCTTGTTAATATACTCTTTTTGAACTGCGATTAAATCCTCATTCATATGAAGAATTCCAAATGCACATGTAGCAGCTAAAAATCCTTCAGTCGCTTGATATACTTGATGCAAAGTTTGTTGAAAAATGTGTTCTATATATGTTTTGTCAAGATCTTCTAGTACTTCTGCTACCGATATAATTTTTTCTGGAGAAATACTAATAATCATTTTATCCTTCCATGTGGCAATCATTCTTAACATCGAAGGAGGTGCAATAATAATCGAAGGTTTAAGCTGATTTAATCTTTCAATATGATTAGGAAAGGAATCTAACAGATCAAAGTAGTGAAAGCTGATTTTTCCGCTTTCTGTAGACTCATAAAGATTACTATTTGCCCTGAGAAAAAAGGCAACCTTATGTTCTCTGAAAATACTGCTTGGTAACATCTTTGCAAGAACCGTTCCGGCCCACATTGCCTCTTCCCTGCTGCTTACTAGAAATAGGCCTCGATTTCCGCTTGTTCCAGAAGAAAGACCTATTGAAACATTTCCTATTCTAGGTGAAAAATCCCTAGTTTCTTCCGCATCAAAAGCTAACTGAAAAGCTTTTTCTTTCTTAATTCCGACGGTATTTAACTCATTAAAAGAGTCCATCATATCAGATTTTGTGATGATAGGAAGGGATTTCCAGTTATGATGGTTCAGTTCATCTTGATAGAGTTCTTTATAAAACTTAGAATGCTTTAAAACAAATTTTATATGTTTTTTCATTTTTGTGTCATGAAAAGCAAGCAATTTTTCCTGAGAAGTAAAACTCCTACCATACTTTGTAAGAAAATACTGTTTGAGTAATAGTGATTTATTCATAAGTAATACCCTCTTTTGCAATCTCCCATGTTATTTGACAGTGTGTTGGCAATATTTCAATATGATGATTATGCTTAAATAAAAGATGTAACTTTTTAATATTCTGTTTATAAGCGTCAATATCTTCAATTAATAAATGGGCTATACGATGAGGGAAAATCATTTCTTCAAAAGCAGTACTTTGCCAAACAGCATCAGCACAAAGAAAGATTTTTTTCCCACTTCTCAGATTCACAAATATTCCAAGCTGACCCACTGCATGACCTGTTAAGTCAACAGCAATGATAGAATCATCTCGAAACACATCAAAACCTTCCATGAATGGATGATAACTTTCACTTAAAGTTAGTAAAGGGGCTTCATCAATAAAAGAAACTCTCTCTGTAAAATCTTGAGGCAGTAAATCAAGCAAACAGCCTTTTGTTAGAGCTCTCAGCTTGCTTAGTTTTTTGATGTGATTATATGCTTTTTTAAAAGTTAAAATTTTTGCGTTTGGGAAATCCTTTAATCCCCCAACATGATCTCCGTGGAAATGAGAAAGAATGATCATGTTAATGTCATTGTGATCTATGCCTTGTTTCTTTAATTGATTTTTAATAGATAGTTCTTCTGAAAAGAAAACAGGTGTTAAATTTGCGTAAATGGAATATGGAAATGCCCTAGTAGCTTCTAAAAAATAGGAAGCATATCCTGTGTCAAACAAGATATAGCCATGTGTTGGATGCTCTAATAAAGCAACTGTGGCTGGAAATTTTATTGGTTTTAATGATTGTTTTGGATTCACAATTTTTTCTGGATGTGTACAATACCCACAAGCAAAAATCTTTACCATATTAATGAACATTTGACTTCCACCAATCTACAAATTCCTTCGTGCCATCTTTAACAGAAACCGCCGGCTTATATCCTAATTCACTCTTTGCCTTTTCAATTGAAAGTGTTTGAGATTGAGATAAAACACTAACTGTATACCTCGTGAGTAGCGGCTCTTTTCCAAAAAGAAGAAGTTTCGAAACATACTCAAGTGATGTTGCTAAATGAAAAGCTTTTTTATATGAAATCTGTTTATAAGAAAAGGACCTGCCTAGTTGTTTCATTACTGTATCAATCATAGAATATAACTGAACTCTTTCACCATTTGTAATATTATATTTTTGCCCCAACGTTTCAGATCCAGAGTTCATACATAAAAGGATTGCATCTACAGCATTATCTATATAAGTCAAATCAATAACAACATCACCAGACCCGACTTTAGGGAACATCCCCTTTTCACAAACCTTGATAAGTCTTGGAAAAATAGCCTGATCACCAGGACCAAATAAAGCTCTAGGTCTTATTGTTATGGTTGGTAATCCTTCTATAAAAGCCTGGTCTACTTCTTTTTCTGCAAGAAATTTGGTTTTTGCGTAATGGTTAACGAATTTTTCTGGTAAACTATCATCTTCTTTCACATCTTTACGCTCGTCATAGTGAAAATATAAACTTGGTGTTGAAACATGAACCAAGCGACTCACATTCCACTTTTTACAGCCATCAATTACATTTTTTGTACCAATAACGTTCGCTTGATAAAAGTCGTTATACTTGCCCCATGGAGATGAAAGTGCTCCACAATGAATAACAAAATGTTGATTTTCACACAACATCATGATATCATCACGATTTTCCAAATGACATGCATTAAATTTAATCCCTGAATTCGAAAGAGAGTCCCCTACTAGTTGGTTTCGTCCTGTCCCTGTGACATTGTATCCAATCGAAGCAAGATGAAGCGCTACTTTTCTTCCTAAAAAACCAGTAGCTCCAGTTACTAGTACATTCAAATCGTTTCACCATCCCAACTTATATCTATGGTGGATTGTTCCATAAGAGAAACTTGATTTCTTCTGCTTTCCTTCCACATCTTATATAAACTAATTATTTGATAAAAGTAAGGCCCAAGGTCATTGCTTGTAAACGTAATGTCCTTATAGGAAAAAAATACTTCTAACAATCTCCTCAGTTGACGTAGACTTTTTACTTGTTTCCATCCATATAAAAACACGGCCAACTTTATCGCTTCTTTTTGATCCTTCCTAGGATAAAGAATTGATTTTGCATCTGTGAATAGATAAGCCAATTCCTTATCAAATAAATGGAGACCACTTGTCGCTCTAGGGTTACATTCTATCGGAAAGGCGACTCCATTTTCATGTATGATAAAGTCAAAAGATATCTGTCCTGAGAAATTAAGTTTCTCAACCACTTTACGTGCAAACCGTTCAATATCAGGTCTGTTTTCATGTTTGAATGAGAGAGTTGCACCTAAACCTGCTGTGAATTCACTTTTGTAAGTAGAATGAGCAAGTACTTTTCCATCTTTGGCAACGGTATATGAGCAATATTGCTTGCCATCAATTTTTTCTTGTACTAGCCAGCTTCCATCCTTTTTTATATGGTTAGATATTTGACCAACAGATTGTAGAAAAATTATAGATTCAGAGAATCTCGAATAGACCTTTTTTAAAAGAGCAGATTCGTCTTCGAATTGAACTAAATTTACATGATTAGATAGCAAAGCTGTCTTTGGCACTTCAAAGCCCAAGTCCTTTACAAGTTGAATAAACTCATATTTATTATGTAGAAGTTTTATTTTATCAAAGTCATCAACAAACACATTACAAAATGGGGTCAGCTTATCTTTATATCTAGAAATATAAAAAACTTCTTCAGATGTTGGAATGATCAATGTAATTTTTTGTTGCTCAATTATTTTGATTATGGACTTGAATCAATTTCATAATGTATCATTTGTTACCAAAAAACGTATGAGTTTTACCTTTATTAGTATTTTTATCCGTGTATTGTTTATTAACAAGTTCAGGATGAAGAAAAATGTTCGTTTTTTGATTTAAGAGTTATTATTATGAAATTAACTCACTTTATAAAACTTTTTGTATCTTTCTTTGGTGAAGGAGTTAAGATGAAATTTTTTATACTATTAGAAACCTTTGTTAATGGATATGAAATACAATCAGTTGCATAAACTTCGAACCCTGCCTCACTCATTAGCCGACACAAATGGAGCGCAACAGGTGCTCTGGCACCGGTTACTAAAACTCTTTTTCTAGTATTCAAGTAAAATACCTCCAATTGAAAGCCCTGCCGAAGTCCCTAACAGTAAAATAGTATCACCTCTTTTAATACGACCTTGAATTACCGCTTCATGAAGAGCAAAGGGAATGGATGCTGCAATCATGTTCCCATAACGATCAATAATGTTCATAAATCGTTCTTCTTTTACACCTAATTTTTTTCGAATAATCTTCATAGCAGATGCGCTTGCTTGATGAGGAATAACCATATTAATATCTGCAATCGTTAAACCAGTCCCTTTAAATAATCGATCCAAAAAATCTGGTAAAAGCTTATACGATAATTTAAAAATAGCTCTTCCGTCCATATCAAATAAAAACTCTTCGGCTGTTTGTTCACTATAAATACGTGGATGAAGCTTTGTTCCTCCACCTCTTATTTCTGATAAATGAGCTCCCTCACTATATGTTTCCATATGTGAGCTCAAAATTTTGGAAGTATTGTTAGCAGCTGATAAAACCACCGCTACTGCTCCATCACCAAATAATATACTACTCTCACGTTGTTTCCAATTTAGTCCAACGGAAGAAATTTCAGAAGAGACAATTAATACTTTTTCATATTTACCAGCATCTACAGCATATGACACCATATCGAGTGCAGACACAAAGCTTAAACAGGTTGAATTAACATCAAAACAAGGAATTCCAGAGCTTTGAAGTCCTAAATGCTTTTGTATTAATGAAGCATTACATGGAATAGCCTGCTCATTTGTCCCGCTTGCACTAATAATACAATCAATGTTTGATAGACAAAGACCAGCATTCTCAACCGCTTTATTAGCCGCCTTTGCCCCCATATATGTAGCAGTTTCATCACTTACAAAATAGCGTTGTTTAACCCCTGATTTTTTCTCTGACCAACCGGGCTCTGCGCCAATCATTTTATCAATTTCTGTTGACTCTATTACTCTTTTTGGTAAATACGAACCCATGCCAACTATTTTCACTTTACGGTTCATTATGGCTGCACCTCATTATTTAAAACTTACTTTTTGTATGAACTAGGAATAATATCTTATGTCATTTTACCTCTTTTCTTAAAAATGGAAAATATATGTTCGATAACATTAAGAAATATTTTTTTGAAAAACTAAAATAACCTTTAGCTTTTATCGGCTAAAGGTTATTTTCTAGCGTATATCAATAAATAGGTAAAGCTGATGATCAATGGGAAAAGAAAAAGTTCGGACACTCTCACTTGTTTCAATATCACTATATACATCAGATAAAATCCCTTTGTTCTCCTCATCCATCCTTATAAGATTTTCAATAAAAAAAGGACGCCAGCTCCAATTTCTCCCTTTTAAAGCAGGTAAGAGCATCCAATCTTCATTAACTCTCATTCCATTCGAAGTCATTTGATACCCATTTTTATCCGTTATATAGATTCTAAAACACTCTTCTTTTAGGTTCACAGCTATCTTATATAACCATTCATCTAAATTATGATCAATTGGTACAGACTGTGTTAAAGAGTTTAATTTTTCATTTAACAGATGAGATAACTGATAATCTAACTTATACTTCTTTCGTTCCAGTTCTATAAAATGATAGATATCTTTCTTAAATCGTTCTTTAAGGATGTTTTTTTCTATTAATATACCTTGAGGTTTTGAAAAGAAGTATCCTTGATAATACCTTGCATTTTTACTCCATGAATAGTAAAATTGATCACTATTCTCAATACCTTCGAACAATAACTCTGCCCCAATTTTTCTAGCTAGTAAAGATAACGAGTATAATACCCCATCATAAGATGTTGTTTGTTGGTTGCTTTTTAAAGCATGAATATCTACTTTTAATATGTCTGGCTCAAGCATTCCAATTCGATCTAAATTACTTGCTCCAACCCCAACATCATCAATTGCAATCTTTACACCTAAAGCTTTTATTTTTTGACATAGTGCGGCAACCATTAACATATCTCCATTAACATTATGTTCAGTTAATTCTATTACTATTTTTGAAAGCATAAGACCACGTTCACGAAAGGTTAAAAGCCTGGAAAGAAGACCTTCCCCATTATCAATCATCACATAATTTGCATTCACATTTAGAAACAGTAGAACATTTTCTTTATTATTAAGTATGATCTCCAACGCCTTTTCATGGATAAATGCATCCACCTCAAGACTAAATTCCATTGGTATCGTCGGGTCATGAAAAAAAGGACCTAAACTCACTATCCCATCATCTGTTTCGATTCTAGCCAAAACCTCATAACCGATAATTGTATGACTATCTGCACTGAAAATGGCTTGAAAATAGGGAATAACTTTATTTAAATTTGTCATAACTTCTAGTGTATTCATCTGTATCAGCTCCGATAAATTTAAAAACCATGTCACTAATTATAACACAAATTTGTCACATGTAGTACATATTTACGACACCTATACAAATAAAGCCAGTCACATACATTTGTATTGTATCTATAATTAATTCACCTTGATATAGCTGTTTTTTTCACCTTCCTCATCAATGATGAATTTTTATATATTGGATAAGAGATGGTTGTGAAAAGTAGAATCCCTCCAGATAGGATCAATGCAAGTAGGATATTGATTGAACCTGCAATAAAGCCCCCAAGAAGGGTTCCGGCTAATAAAAACAAATTGAAAATAGAATAAAAAATGGCCGTTCCTCTTCCTCTAATAGACTCAGGTAAATATTGTAGGAAGATCGAACTTGTCGGGACCATCAATAAAGCATTGGCTAAGCCGGTAATGAAACTCCATCCCCCTAGTATGTAGAAGACTGACTGACTAAACATTACATCTAATTTTATTATTCCATAAATACTGACAACACCTAGACCAAGTGTGCCAATTGCAATATATAGTAATTGGTAATGAACAATTTTTTTCATAGCATAAGAACCTACGATTGCCCCGATTACCGTTCCAAATGCAAATACCCCTTCTAAAATACCGAACTCTATATTAGATACTTGAAAATATTGAAGCAATACAGCTTTATAATTTGTTAAAAACATACCATAACCAATCAGAACCGGGAACAACAAAAGTATCATAAATAATAGAATTGGAGTTTTGATCATCTCCCTAACTCCAGTCCAAAGATTATTAAAAAATGAATTTGTGTTATATTCTTTTTTTTGACCTTTTAATATTTTCAAACTGAATATTAAACATGCAGAAATGATATAGGATGATGCATCAAGTACAAATACTAAACTAGGTGATTGAAAAGCTAATAATAAGCCAGCTAATACAGGTCCTACTAACTTAATAACAGCAAGCGTTGTTTGAAACAAAGCAATACCACTTGGTATACGATCTATTCCAACTATTATTGGTATTGAGGCCATTCTCGCTGGTTCAAAAAACGCTGTACCTATCCCTTGTAAACAAGTGAGACAAATCAAAACGAGTGGTTTATCAACGAATAGAATCATACCTAACACCATGATGCATCGATAAACATCCGAAAAAATCATCATTCTCCGACTAGAATATTTTTCTATTAAGGGTCCTATTAATGGTCCAATGATTACAGCAGGAAGTAATTGAGCCACAAAAACAAACCCGATTAACAAAGGGTTTTCCACAGTTGTACCAACTAGGTATAAAACAGTTGTTACCGTCATTGCATCCCCTAAAAATGACACAACAACTGACAACCAATACCTTAAATAGGTTTTATCTTTAAGTAGTTCAATCACACGCAAATCCCCCATTCACAATTATCTGTTATTATTAATTTAAACCTGAAACACAATAACTAAAAAGTGAAAAAACAAAAGAAGTATTGCACCTTTTATTAGGAGGATATATGAAACAGATTGAACACCTTTTAATCTTAAGAAATAAATTTGATAACTTTGACAATAACGAAGAAATTGCGATCACTCTTAAGGAAGTTGCTGAAATACTTTCAATTTCCGAAAGAAATGCAAATTACTTAATAAAAAAATTAAGTATAGATCATAAATTAATATGGGTTTCTGGTAGAGGTCGTGGAAAAAAATCAACACTCCTTTTCTTACAAGGATTCATTGAATCAGCAGAAGAATATGTAGCTAAAATGGTTTCAGAAGAAAAGATAATCGATGTTGTAAATTTTATTAATGCCTCTTATTTGAACGAAGAAGGACGGAAGAGTTTATATACCATCTTATCAATAAAGCTTGGTCCCAAAATAGAGAAATCAAAAGACGATTTCACAAACGTTATAAAGATATTATTATCACAAGAAATTACTACATTAACACCTATGGATGTTCTTCTGTACTCAGAGGCTCATTTAGTAAAGGAAATATATAGCACACTTGTTACCTATGATCATCGTGAACAAAAATTAAGTCCTGGCTTAGCATATACATGGAGTTATGATAACAATGAAAAAAAATGGACTTTTTACTTAAGAAAATCTGTTATGTTCCACCGGGGCGAAATACTTACAGCTTCTGATGTGAAATTTACATTCGAGTACCTGCTTACGGTTGGTAAACATACAAGTATCGCTCCCCTACTCGATGACTTATTAAAGGTAGAGATACATAATGAACACACTATATCCTTCTACTTGAAGGAGGAAAACCTGTTTTTCCCAAGGGTGTTAACTTCCTTTCACTGTTCGGTTCTTCACCATTCATATAAAAAACATAACCTTCCAAACGGAACAGGCCCTTTTAAAGTGATGGAGCATTCCAAACATTTTATTCGTCTAGTAGCCTTTGATTCTTATTTTCGAGAAAGACCATTAATTGATTCGATTGATATTTGGATGCAAAAAAGCAACGATGCTCCTAATAATGCTTCAACACTGGAGATAGGTGAAAACCAACAAAAGTCTGTTATCCACAAACAAAAATTAGAAGGAAGTCGTTTTCTATTATTTAATCAGACAAAAAACGGCTATCAATCTAATAGTTACTTCCGTTTGTGTATAAAACATCTCATTAATCCAAGTCATTTAGTGAATGAGCTAAATGGAAACCGACGTATACCAGCAACAAGTTTTCTAACATCATATAGTAAAAAAGTTAACAGTGATTCACAGCATTTGGACATTGCTGAAAATTTTTTACAAAAAAGTCATTATGCTGGTGAGATTATTAAGCTTTATTATTTTAACCTTAATGAAGGGTATGAAAGTGCATGCTGGATCCAAAAAGAAGCAAAAAAGATTGGGTTGAACATTTCCCTTACGCCGATTTCGTATGACAACCATGAGACAATATCTAATTCCGATTTCGTTTTGCTATCAGTTATATTGGATCGTGATGTTGAGGTTGGATTATATACACTCTTCAAAAGTGATCATTCGTTTATTAGAAATTTCTTTAATAATGAATCAAAAAAGATTATTGATACGAAGCTTGCTTTGATGAAATTAAAAAATAACAAAAATGAAAGAATATCTTATTTCTTACAAATTGAAGAAATTCTAATGAAAGATCATACTATTCATTTTCTTTATCACGCAACAAATACACTGCATTACCATTCATCTTTAAAAGGTGTATCTTTTGACTCTTACGGATTAACTAACTTTCATTCCATTTGGATAGATCCTCTGGAGTTATAAATTTAGGTAGTTTGAAATTGAAACAATACAAAAACATCTTTCGTTGTATATGTGAAGAATCAAAACAAAGGGAGATGGTTTATTTGCATAAATGGAAAAGCCTAACTGCAACAATCGTAACAGCATCAGCTTTATTTTTAGGGATACCTTCTACTGGAGTGAATGCCCAGGAAAGTTTAAATTATGAAATTTTTGAACTTTCCTCGATTCTAAAAGAAGGATCAAAAGGAGAAGATGTAAAAATTATGCAACGGGCTTTAAATAAAGCAATAGGCGCAGAATTATCTGAAGATGGTATTTTTGGACCAAATACAACAAGAGCCGTACTTGCCTTTCAAAAAGCAAAAAATAAGTTAAAAGCCGATGGAATATATGGACCAAATACACATGCTGCTCTGTCAAAAGAGGTTAATTCATTTGGATTTGATGAAAAAAATCTAAAGCTGGGTAGTAAGGGTGAAGCGGTTAAAACCCTACAAAAAGGTTTAAAAGATATGAGTTATAACGTTGTCATTGACGGTATCTACGGCCATCAAACGAAAGAAGCTGTCATTCAGTTTCAAAAACGATTTCCAGAGCTTATTAATGACGGAGTTTTTGGACCTAATACAAAAGCGGTTATGGAAAAAGTTTTAAATGAATAGTTTTTCAGTTATAGTTGCTTGACTTAACGAAACGAAACCTCCGTAAAAATACGGAGGTTTCTTGTCATCTTTACGCCTACAAGTTATTAAATACCTTATCAAAACCTGCTTTTGAACGTTTTAAAATATCTTCTATTGATTGTGTGGCTTGTTTAGAGGTTAAAACTTCTTGAGCTATAGGTCCATTATAACCCGTTTTCTTTAAACTCTTAAGAAATAATTCTAAATCAATAATGCCCTCACCAGTGTACAATCTTTCATTATCCTTTAGTTCTTCAACAGGTAAATTTGCAGCATCATTTATATGAACATGAACGATTTGACTTTCATTTAAATTGGCAATATCTTCACTTGATAAACCTGTTGTATGCCAGTGATATGAATCTAATAATAAGCCTACATTCGGTAGACCTATCGCATCAATTAGACTTAATGTTTCCTCTTGTGTCCATATAAATGGGTTTTTCCATGTATCTCTTAAATGATGTGGACCAACGTATTCTAATCCAAGACGGATATCATAAGCATTTAAAATTTCTGCACAAATTCTTAAACGATTAACAGCTAGGCTCATTAAGTGCGCAGACTTTAAGTCTGTTGATGGCAATATATATGTGCAGCAACGTGAACAGCCAAGTTCTTTTGCTGCTTGCGCCTCCAAAATAAGATTAGGTAAGCTGCTTGAAAACTCTTCATCAGATTTTCTCCACTCAACCGAAAGCCCAATTGAACCAAATACAACATCGTTTTCACTTAGTATTTGTTTTGCATACTCCAAACCAAATGAATCAATAAAACTATTTGCATCTAAATCAACAGATTGAAATCCATATTCAGCCGCTAATTCAATGAATTGCTTATCATCCTTCAGATTCCCTAACCCAGCTTTCGTTAATCCCCTTAACATGAAAGTCAACTCCTTGTTATATTCCCCAATACAGAGGAGTACCGTAAAAGTTAGATATTCCAATCCAGGACTACTTCACGTCCTGTTTTTGATGATTCATAAATGGCATCAAGAATAAGATTGTTAGTTAACCCTGTCATTGCTGATGTGATAGGTTGATTCCCATTACGAACACATTCAACAAAATGTCTACTTAATTGAACACGATCTTCTTCTTCATTTGCTTCTGGAGAAAGCTCAATATCAATTGGGCGGTCGAATTGTTCTGTAAGAATTTTGGCACTATTGCCACCTAACGATGCTCCTCCTTCAGAGCCCATTAAATGAATAAACGGTTCATTGCTTGTGTCCATGTTTACTGCCCAACTAACTTCTAGAGTTAGCGTTGATCCGTCTTCCATTTTAATCAATGCTGTTGCTAAATCTTCAACATCATATTGACCTTCCCAGTTTGGAGTCCCCCAATTACCAATTCCTTTTTTCTTTGGACCAAATTCAGCATATGTTGAACCGAAAACGGATACTGGCTTTGGATTTCCCATTAAATATAAAGCTAAATCCAGCATATGAACACCGATGTCAATTAACGGACCTCCCCCCGCTTCTGATTTTGTCGTAAACCAGCTTCCCCAGCCGGGAATTCCCTTACGGCGGAACCATCCTGTTTTTGCATGATAAATTCTTCCTAAAGCACCTTTTTCAGCTTGTTCCTTTACTTGCTGAATATTCCACTGCCAACGCATCTGGTGACCTACCATTACAACCTTACCTGATTCACGTTGTGCTCTCACAATATCTTTAGCTGCTTCACTGTTAATGCCCATAGGTTTTTCAACTAGCACATGTTTTCCCGCTTTTAAAGCCTGAATTGCAAGTGGTGCATGCCATTTGTTAGGGACACCGATTATAACAGCATCTATATCTGAATCATGGATTAATTCCTCAGCACTACTAAACACTTGCTTTACCCCGAATTCTTTTGCTCTTTGTTCAGCTAATGGAAGATAAGCATCAGTTATACCTTGAAGCACCACATCTTCACTTAATTTTGAAAATGTTGTTAAATGAACACTTCCTATAGCACCCGCACCAATTATTCCAAGTCGAATCATTTGTGTTTGCATCGAATTACCTCCATTTTATGTAATAAATTATATCTACCTTAGAAGATTTCTATAATAAATCAATAACAGCGTTTACAATTATGATAAAATAAAAGATAAAAAAATACTGATCAATTTTTCATCTATTTATCTCAATTCTTCTGATAGGAGGAAACGTTACTATGACAAATTACCCGATGTATTTATCTGAGTACCCTAATATGAATACAACATTTCCATTCCACCTATCAATAAACAATATTCACACAAGTTTTCCATCTCACCGACACGACTATCTTGAGTTTTCTTTAGTGATTGAGGGAGAAGGTTTTGAAATCATTAATGGAAAAAAGCATCGCATGCAACCCGGTACATTTACATTTATTTTACCCTATCAAATTCATGAAATTATATCAGCCAAAAACACTTCACTCATTTTATTTAATTGTGTTTTTGATTTAAGAGTCTTACATGATCTGGATTTACAAAGCTTATTATCAGATACAGATCAATTGTCAATTGAACCTTATATCGCATTAGGTGTTGAAGACTTTATACATATAAAAAAAATGCTTCATGACATGCTTATTGAATATAAAGATAATAAACCATATAAACATATTTTATTAAAGGCAAAGTTGGCTGAGGTCATTGTTTTATTTGAACGTATTCGCAAGAGAAATCATTCAGTTACACTCAAGAACTCAAACTCAACAAAGAAAAAGGTAATATGGGATGTTGTCCACTATATCCATCTTCAATATCATGAAGATATTAGCCTATCAAGTCTTTCTAAGAAATTTCACGTCAGTATTCCCTATTTAAGCGAGTTATTTAAAGAACAACTTGGTCAAAATTTTGTTCATTTTTTACATGAAGTACGAATTCGCCACGCATGTAGTTTATTAACATCCACTACTATTCCAGTTACTGATATCGCATTAGAAGTAGGTTATCGAAGTTTTCAAACCTTCTCTCGTGTATTCAGAGAACAAAAAAAACTTACTCCTACAGCTTATAGAAAATCTCAAGCTTCTCTAAGGCAAGAATTAAATGTCCATAAAAATGAAAACTCACCTCTTGCATAGCAAGCAAAAGGAACTCAATATCTTTTTTCTGACCTGATGCAATAGGAAAAGAGCATACCAAGTAAGTATGCTCTTCTCCTATTATCTATTCGATAATGCATCCTTTAAATAATTAATGCTTATTTCGATACTTTCTAATGGAGAACGTTTACATTTATCTTGCTCAATAACCATCCATTGAACCTGAGCCTGCTCAATGTTATCTAAAATACCCTTGATGTTTACTCCACCTGTTCCTAACTCAGCAAATGCTTTCTCATCGTCTGTTGTCATATCTTTTAAATGAATTAACGGCATACGACCTTTATACTTATTCATCCAATCAACAGGATCTTGCCCTGCTAATGTTAACCAATAAACATCTAGTTCAGCTTTAACAAATTCTGGGCTCGTTTCATCATAAAGTCTTTCAAGATGAGAACGGTCATCGCTTTTTTCTAATTCAAAATCATGATTATGATAGCTTAACGAAATTCCCTCTTGAAGACTTCTCTCTCCAGCTTTGTTTAAAAACTTAGCAAGTTGATCATATTCAGACCGTCTTTCCTCAACAAGGTAAGGGCATACAATATTTTTACAATTAAGTTTTTTTAAATACTCTAATTCAGCCTCAAGATTTTCTTCCATTCTTTCAAGTGAAACATGACTACTAACTGCTACTAAACCAAGTCGGTCAAGTGTGCTTTTTAAATCTTCAGCATCTTTTCCATAATAACCTGCTAATTCAACACCATCAAAGCCGAGTTCAGCTACTTTTTCTAAAGTACCATAGAAATCTTTTTCACATTCTTCTCTTAAAGTAAATAATTGTACTGCTATTGAATTGTTCATCTCGTTCTCCCTCTCTTAACATAGTCTCTTTGTTATCATACACCAAAATAAACCTAATTTCACATTCAAATACATTTTGGGGAATTTTTCTCTCTACATATTTAAAAGCTTGTACTGTTCCTATTTCATTTCCATTATGTTACATAACCCATCTAAATATAGTATTTTTTATATGAAAAGTTTATGGTAACCTTCCCTTTTTTATTTGTGATATTGCCTACATGTTTTTAAACCCTAATGAGAACTATAGTTATGTACTAAATTAAATGGAGGGATAAAAGAATGCAAAATCAAATGAATCAACAAGTAATGATGCAGCAATCTCCTAATATGCAACCTAAAATGAATCATGGTGGACATGAAATGTTTGAATCACAAGAAGTAATTTCAGGAATGATTGGTATGTTGGATCAATATCTAATGTACAGCCAATTTATAAAGGATCAAGAACTAAAGAATATTCTTCAACGTCAATATTCCTTTATTAGTGACTGTTATAACATCATGGTTGAATCCTTTTCAACAGGTAATAAACCTTCGCATTCTACAGAGGTCTTTAATATGCAACAAAGTAATGATGTTTTTTATGGTCTAAAGCCTTCTCAACCCCAAAAACCTGTTCAGTCTATAAACGAATTAGGAGACCAATGTGTATCCTCATTTATGCTTGGTCAATGTAAATCAATGGCTGGCTTATTAAGCATGTCAGCTTGTGAAATTACAAACCCTGTTTTACGTCGAGTTGCAGCTGACAGTGTACCAAACTTTATTGAAATGGCTTATGAAATTTTCTTATATCAAAATAAAAATCACTATTATCAAGTTCCACAACTTCAACAACAAGATATGAATCAAATGCTAGGTGCGTATACGACTACACAGAATACGCAAATGAGTCAGCAAAATAATAATATGATGATGCAGTAAGTAAGAATTTGTAGTCTTATCATTCCCCCCTACTATTTCCTGTTTACAGAAAATAGTACTTATGATATTTTATTAAATAGTTCCTTCCGAATCATTCGCGCTTGTTGCGGGACACTTAACCAATGTACGGATCGGAAGGGACTAGAGCGGCAAACATTTTGTTTGCTGCTTTCTTTTTGTCATCAAAATAGTGCCAAACTACATATTATCTGCTATTATTATAAGTATAGAGAACAATCTATAAAATGAATTCTAAATTGGTGTTTTTTCAGGAGGAACAAGTATGTCGGGTACATATGAATTTGTTTATTTACCAACCGATGTTGGAACGATTCGTATTGATATTTTTTATAAACATTCCATGTTTCATGTTCAAGCTGAACTAAATGATTTAATGACCTCTTCTTATGACCGTAAAAAAGTAGAAGCTGTGAAAAAATCATTACTCCTCTTAGCAAAAGAACATCATGCATTTGGGCATCATGAATAGAAAAATATAAGATGCTTTCTTTTTCAAACATTAATATGCTTATAAAATTAATCGATATAACTGGTAGTTATACATCTAATTTCAGGTGTTCTAGCTGCCTATTTTTATGGATTTGACTAACAAGGGGTGATTAAGAATGATGTTAGAAGGTTGGTTTCTTTGGTTCATATTATTTTGGGTTGTTTTTCTAGTTTCAATGTTAGCCATTGGTGGTTTTTTTATGTTTCGAAAATTTTTACAAAGACTACCTAAAGAAGATGGTAAATCAGATCTTGATTGGCAGGATTACTATTTAGAAAAAACCCGACATTTATGGAATGAAGAAGAAAAAATTCTATTAGAAGAGTTAGTAGAACCCGTTCCAGAACTATTCCGTGATGTAGCCCGGGCAAAAATAGCAGGCAGGATTGGGCAACTCGCTTTAAAAGAAAACGCAAAAAAGATTACCTTAGATTTAATAATACGTGGTTATATATTAGCTACCCCTAAACGGGATCATAAGTTTCTTATGAAAAGATTGAAAGAAAAACAAATAGATTATTCCCCTTATAAAGCTTTGTTTTAAAACAAAAACCCGAAATCATATGATTTTCGGGTTTTTCGTTGTGCTTTATTCAAGATTATGTACGAATATTTGTAGAAGCATTATGTTGTTTATGGATCTTTTGAAAAGACCGGTACATTGCGATTCTCCAAGGAACAATCATTCCAAAAGCAAGGATCCAAAACATACCACTTAACTCTCCAACATCAATAGAATTACTTAAATATGACTTCATAATAATTCGAATAATGAGTAAACCAATTAAAATAAAGGCAAATGCTTTCGAACGCTTTAAGTATATTTCATTATCCCTAATTTCAAATTTAGAAGTCTTAATTAAAAAAATAGAAAAAAACATTCCAACAAAAAGAGCTTCAAAGAATTCAGCTGCTGTTACCCTAAACAAGGGATGAAGAAACATTAAAGCACCAGTACTCATAAAAAGCGGAGGTAATATAATTTTTTTGGCTGTAGCCGGCTTTTTGGCAGACTTCATTCGAATAAATAAAACAATTACTGCCATGACTACAGCAATAATAGAAGAAGCAATAGTTATCAAAAATATCAATCCTTTACTAGACCGCTGCTAGTTTTAGTATATACGAAATTCATCTATATAAATAGATGATCTTACATTTTTCACTCTTGATCTTAGAAATTCCATTCTCCACGGTTGAAAAATAAAAACCATTTAAGAATAACTTAAATGGTTTTTGTCTCATTATCCCAGTACCCTTCCGACTGCTTCAAGTACACGATTTTCATCAAAAGGTTTTACAATAAAGTCCTTTGCTCCTGCTTCTATAGCTTCAACGACCATTTTTTGCTGCCCCATCGCTGAACACATAATAATTTTTGCATCGGGATATTTTTCCTTAATCTCCTTAAGGGCTTGTATACCATTTTTTTCTGGCATTGTAATATCAAGGGTAACTAGATCAGGTTGTTCTTTTTCAAAAAGAGTCACTGCCTCTAATCCATTTTCCCCCTCACCAACAACCTCATGGTTAGCCTTTATAAGTATATTAGATAAAGTCATTCTCATAAACTTGGCATCATCAACAATTAATATTCTAGCCATGCCTAGTTCCTCCTCAAACATGATAAAGAAAGCTTGAAAACTTTCTTATTTGAAGGCGATTGACAGTTGACTTAATTGTGGACTTTTTTCCTTTAGCCTACAATGCAATATCAGTCACACTACTTCCATTATATCAAATTTCACAACATAATATAGTTAAAATGACAATTTATTAAAATTCATTTAAGCGATATTAAAAACCTGTAAAACCACCAAAAATTCGTGTTAAAAAGATAATGATAGAGGTCATGATATCAAAGAATAATAATATTCCCATTACAATCATGATATATCCTCCTATCTTCATTATTTTCACATTATGTTTTTTGATCCATCCTAGTTTTCCAATAAAGAAAGAAAGAACTAAGAAAGGTACAGCAAACCCTAATATATAGGCAATCATATAAATCATAGCTGAACCAGGATTTGTTGCTCCGAGCCAAATAACAGCCGATAAAATAGGCCCTGTACATGGTGTCCAGCCAGCAGCAAAAGCCATTCCAATTAGGAATGTACCCACAAATCCAGCTGGTCTATTCTTAAATTCAAAGCGGTGCTCTTTCATTAAAAATTCAGGTTTAAAGACACCTACAATTATTAATCCAAACACTATAATTAAAATAGCCCCGATTTGACGGATAAAATCTTGATAATTTTGAAAAACCTCGCCTATAAAAGATGTTCCAAATCCAAGCGCAATAAATATTGAAGAAAAACCTATTAAGAAAAAAATTGTATGTAATAAACTTCTCTTTTGTAACAATGCATTTTCTGTTTTTAGCTCTCCTACCGAAACACCTGTAATATAAGATAAAAAAGCTGGGTAAAGCGGCAGACAACATGGTGAAATAAAAGACAGGAATCCTGCTCCAAATGCTAAAAATATATTTACATCAGCCATACTATTCCTCCTAAAAAGAACGTCTTCTCTATTCTAGCAAATGTTTCTTTCTAATATATGTATCAATCTGTGACATTTTTATGTCAATTGTATAACATCTGCCATTTTTTTCTTTTCATTCCACCTATTAACCCTTTATAATATACTCATTGTTATTTTCTATCACAAGAAAAAAATGATATACTTTATGTATTCCAATTTTTTGACAGAAAGGACAAGTTCTCGTGTCTAAACAAGAAATGCTACAACTGATTGAAAAGAAACGAGCTGAGCTTATTGACATTGTCCTAAAGTACGGGCTTAATTCAACCATATCTATAAAATATAGCCAGGAGCTAGATACTTTATTAACTCAATACATTAAAGAGGATTTACCACGTAAAAATCAAGTTTATTCCTAAGAAATGATGAAGCACGCTACTAGGCGTGCTTTAGCTTTATATAGAGAATACTAATTTACATTTTATAAACAACATAAAAACCACTCTTCCATATTGTTTATCAAGAAAAGTGGTTTCTAGTATGTTCGATGTAAGATAAAAGGAGATAAGAGTATAATCTAATCGAAAAATTTTAATTAGATCTATTATCTTTATCTATCTCAACAAGTGGCAAATCCATATAATAATGGACTGGTTACTTTTGCAACTTATTCATCTGTGACATCATTTGATTGATTTTCTTTTGGGATAGTTTTTTCCCATTTGCATCAAAACGTTGATATATAAATTATAATATGTCCGACCATTTTTCCGATAGGAAAAACATACCATAAAATTATTCAATCTGTCCATATATAAGGGGCAGGTTCAAAATAAGCTGCCTTTCTTCTATAGGATTATTCCCCTTTTTTTACTTCAACAAATTTGTCCCTAAGATAATCATTTGATTTTCATAAATAAATTTATCTATTATATAGAAAAAAGCCGAGTGAGTGAAAAGTCTTTTATTTTTCCTTATTTGCTTTTCCAAGAATTATCTGTTATTCTATATAAGAATTATTTTTGTTCGGTATGTAAGGAAAGAAAAAGTTTTTTAAAACTTTCGCCTTTGATATCTAATTGAGCAACTATAGTAATAAATTGTGGATTGAATCCACACAGGAGGCAACAATTATGCAACAAGGTACAGTAAAATGGTTTAACGCAGAAAAAGGTTTCGGTTTCATCGAAGTTGAAGGTGGAGACGATGTATTCGTACATTTCTCAGCTATCCAAGGCGAAGGATTTAAATCTTTAGATGAAGGCCAAAAGGTTACTTTTGACACAGAACAAGGTCAACGTGGTCTTCAAGCTACTAACGTAAACAAAGCATAATGATTAAAGGACTCTATATTAGAGTCCTTTTTTATTTTTCTCTATTTTTTTAGACAATAAAAAACCCCCACTCTAAAATGAATGGGGGGAGGCAAACATACTAAAAGGTATTTCAATGGTTAACTAAGGATAGCATACAATTTGAATAATACCTAATAAAATTAAAAATAGTTTAGAAATAGATATTTAAATCCGAAGATCCGCCCACCTCAAACTAATTTAAGTAAAGAATAAATTATGTAATGTAGAGCTTATTACAACCACTCCACAAATGATGGAATACGTAATTTACCTTGCTTAGTTAGGTTACGATATTTGATGCGGCACTAATAGGTTCAATAATCTTAAATTTATCATTTTCTGAGTTTGTTTTATACATAGAATACAACTCTTTACGTGCTTCAGGTGGCATAAATTCCATTATTCCAGCAGGTCTCCTATCTAGGAATGATAACAGTACACCAAACTCACCTTTACGTATACCTGTAATGTAGACATCATCATATTGAAAGTTTATTACTTTGAGCCAATTGTATGAACGTTTGTTAATTTCATAGGGACTATCAGAACGCTTCATAACAATTCCTTCAAGGTGATTTTGTTTAACAAGGTCAAAGTAAGCATTAGCGTTACCTGGAAGCCACTGTACTACATGGATATGAGGATGAGTAGGAATTACATTATACTGAATAGCTACCTCGGTTGTAATACCATCTTTTTCTCCCTCAATATAAACCGGCTCATCATGAATAACCTCGCGCGTACGGTTTAAATGCTCTACATACGACTTAATTCCGCCCTCATAGTAGTATTCATTTTTTTGCAGCAGTTCTTTACGTTCTAATAATGGAAGGTGAGCGTCTTTTTAATCATTATATTGAATGATGTCAAACACACAATATTATATCTCATACGGCGCTTACCTGGATCTAAAACGTTCCATTGTGGCCTCAAAGTCAGGTTTACCCTGTTCATCAGAAACGACTATTTCACCGTCTATAACAGTACCATTAGGTAAATCTATATTGATTAATTCAGGATAAATCGCTGTGACTTCATTATTTATCAAGGTCTAAATTATATAAATACTTAAAGTAGAGTAAGAAACTGATTTCGAGGGGATAGCTTACGCTATCTCTTTTACTTTCAGTTTCTCCTCATCAAACCGTACGTGAGGTTTTCCCTCATACGGCTTTCCGACGTTCTTCTTTCTTTGGCTTTACGGTTTCTAACGAGCCAATTTCACTAAAATATGTTCAACTTCTTTACTTACGTCCTTTAAGTTTCCATGTTTCTTACGATTATTTCTCTTCTTGTTGTAAAACTACAAATGCTAAATTAAGAATGTACAAAAGTGATCGTTTAAGTATGTACAGTTTGGATCATTAAGTTGCATAATATTCTGGGGTGAATATTATGCATATGTCATTAAACATAAATACAGATATCGAAATTAATAGTCTTTCAGACTTACCAAAATTAAAAATGTTAATGGAGAGCTTGAAGATGAAAATCAATAAGAGTAAATTGGCTCGTGATATGGGAGTTGATCGGAGGACGATTGATAAATACCTTAACGGTTACGAGCCTAAAAGTATCCGAAATCGGTTATCAAAGATAGATGACTATTATGAAATTATAGACTTATTACTTTCAGTAGAATCTAAGCAAAAATTTTATTACAAACGAGTGTTATGGCAATACCTAAAAGATAATCATGGTTTAAGATGTAGTCAGTCTAATTTCAGAAAATACATTTCGAGTAAAGTGGAATTTCAAAGTTATTTTGACTCTGGAAAACGAAAGAATTTAAAAAGAGAAGTGATTCGATTTGAAACGCCTCCAGCAGAACAAGCTCAGTTAGATTGGAAGGAAAATATTCAATATATCACAAAAGATGGAGAGATATTGTATGTAAATGTTTGTGTGCTTTTACTTAGCTATTCTAGATTCCGCACATTTAACCTATCTATCTCAAAATCTCAAAGCATATTATTAGCATTCCTTACGGAAAGTTTTGAAGTTTTTGGAGGAGTACCTAAAACGATATTGACAGACAATATGAAAACTGTCATGGACGAACCTCGTACAGAATATCAACAAGGAACAGTGAATGAACGATTTTATCAATTCGCCAGTGATATGGGGTTTGAAGTAAAGCCTTGTATAGCTGGGAGACCAAGAACAAAGGCCAAAGTAGAAGCTCCGATGAAACTAATTGATGAAATTCATGCATATCAAGGAAAGTTTGATTATGAGGAGCTTCATCAGTTTGTACAACAGCTATGTGATCGAATCAATAATAGTTATCACCAAGGAACGGGAAAAATACCAATACTAGCATTAAAAAAAGAAAGAAACCTCTTATCGCCACTACCACATGACCGAATAAGAGATTTCTATAAAATTGATCACATACTTGCGAAGGTGAACACATCAAATATGATCACATTCAAGTCCAACCAGTATTCAGTCCCACCTGGACACATTGGACAAACCCTAAGTTTACAAGTATATGACAACCATATATTTATGTATTATAACACGGAATTGATTGCCCAACACCCTATTAGCCAATTGAAAATCAATTATAAGCATGAGCATTATGTTGAGACCTTGGCAAGAGGACTACCGTCTTCAACAAACATTGAAGAGCTGGCTAGAAAAAATTTAGAGGCCATTAATGAGGTGTATAAAAATGAATAGCAGTTATAACAAACTTGTACAGAACTTAGAGTATTTAAAGTTAAAACAGATGTTGATACATCTAGATGAAACGATTGATTTTATGAATAACAATCAATTGTCTTTTACAGATACTTTAATTAAACTAACTGATTATGAAATTGATATGAAAGAAGTTAACATGGTGAAATCAATGGTTAAGGTGGGAGCATTTCCACATTTTAAGGAAATAAAAGACTTTGATTTTGACTTTCAACCATCCATTAATAAGCAGCAAATATTAGACTTCACCACCTTACGGTTTATTGAGCAAAAAGAAAACATTGTATTCTTAGGAACAAGTGGAGTTGGAAAAACACATTTAGCAACATCCATCGGGATAGCAGCTGCCAAGAAAAGAACAAGTACGTATTTCATCAAGTGTAATGATCTGATCATGAATTTGAAAAAGGCTAAACTAGAAAACAGACTAGAAACTAGATTAAAACATTTTGCGAAATATAAACTACTAATTATTGATGAGATCGGTTATTTACCTATTGATGCAGAAGATGCGAAGTTGTTTTTTCAATTGATTGATCTGAGGTATGAACAGAAAAGTACCATTTTAACAACAAACGCTAGCTTTAGAACTTGGGGTGACATATTCCAGGATCCCAAAATTGCCAATGCCATATTAGACCGTGTTCTCCACCATGCCACCGTAGTTAATATTATCGGAGATTCATATCGTCTAAAGGATCATTTTGATAAAGATAATAATAAACAAGGAGAAAGATAATATGAGTGAGTTAGTTCTAACTAAGACAATAAACTTCTTTCGTTCATATGGTTTAAAGTGTGAAGATAAATTAGTTGAAGAATGGCTGAACGCAACCTCCATCACAAAAGATTTCAACGATCAAGTTTGTGAGGATGACCTTTATGAGTTTAATGACTGGTGTAGCCTGAAAGGTACAGCATATGAAGAAGGAATAGTTGATCAAACAAAAATCGCAAGATTATTAGAAGAAGTGAATGGATTGAAAAGTGAAATAGCATTGTTAAAAAAAGACAAAGAAGAACTAGAAGATAGACTAGGGGTTACTCCTTTTTAACTCCTAAAATTACTCCCCCAGCCAAGTATAGTGATAGGTTGGGGGAAAATAAAGAGGCATAAAAATCAAAATTGTACATTCTAAAATGATCAAAAATGTACATAGTATCATTGACATTTATATAAAACAAAGTGAGACGTTC